>CAWUIU010000049.1:0-12880 GCA_963922285.1 uncultured Oligoflexia bacterium
CTTTGTAAAAGCCAACAGATTTTCAAGTCTATATTGATTTATTTAACTCGATGAGAGCTAAGTTTTTAAAAGAAATATCACCCTTACTAACGTAAAGAATTACCTCTTTGTTGTTATTGTACAAAACATTTGGATTCATTGATTGGTCATAGACATCAAACCTTCCATCAATGACCTGAACGGCATAATTCTTATCACCAAAAATACCAACAACAACACCAGAGTATGAAAGAAAAACCTTACTCGTCTCCTTTGTCACTCCAACAATGTCGCCAATACATGCGCCGTTTTTAACACAAAGATTATCTTTACGATTGGCAATATTATCATTTGAAAGAACAAGGTTTTCACCTCTCTTCGTTTCAAGTGCTTCTGAACCACTAGATCTTATGATCGTATTCTTTCTTAGCATGACATTGAACTTTGGAAGAAAAGCTGAAGAATTTCTCTTACGTCCAAGAAATTCACCATCAAATAATTGGCAAAGACCTAGGTCATAACAAGAAACAGCTCCCATCGCTGTTGGGATATCGTAGATATTAAGAGCATAAACTCTGTCTCTCGATTTAAGATCGGTAAAATCATAAGAAAGTGTTCTTCTTGGATTAGCGTCGACACCAAGATTACCTAAGAACTCTCCGCCCGGTTGATATTCTAAGCCAGCGATTTCGTTTTGAGACATTTGTCCAATTTTCTTTGAACCAATGATGTAAGTTAACCATCTAACGAAATCACTATTAATGGCACCATTCTTAATCGCCTCTTCATAAATTATTTCATGAATAATAATCCCAGCTCTTGTATCATCATCAGTTAATTCACTTTCATACAATTCTTTAACAAAGTAGAATTTCTTCTGACCTTCAACATGTTCGCGATACTGAACTGCGAATCTGACGATCATACACTCATCTCCAGCTTCATTGTACTGGGGAACAAATGGAATATTCATATCGTAAACAGGAGAAAGTTGACCATCCGTTGATTCAATAAGATGGGCCTGAATATTTTCATGAAGCCACAGGGCTCTATTTTTTAGTTTCACACTTAATCGAGGGTACTCATTTTCAAGAGTTGAAAATGCATTTACAATTTTTTCTTCAACTGAATCACCCGGCATACCAATACCTTTTACAGCTGAATTATCTCTTCTTATTCCTTCATAGTAATCAAGAAGCTCTATTTCTGTCGCTTCACCACTTCCGTTAAAACAAACGACACTATTTCCTCCACCACCGGAAGAGAAGCCACCCTTTTTCTTATACTGTGGATCATTTAAAAGGTCCTGAAACTTCTTACTATTTGTTGATGGAGTTAGCTTTTTAACAGGCGTTAAAGGAGCCTTCTTTGGATTAAGAAGACGATCAAGAGTTATTGTACTTCTTAAGTTTTGATTTACACTTGTACTTTTAATTGTGTTATCAAGATTAACCTGACTAAAGGTTGGGTTAGTATATGACGACGAATATGAATTCGTCGCCATGATAAGAGTCGTTGTAAATGTAATAAGCTTTGATAGTTTCATTACTTTGTCCATTTCGTTTGAGTTAGCCTCTTGATGGTTGCTCATCAACAGTTGGAGCAATAACATCGATTTCAAAGTAAACTCTTCTATTATCGATAAGTTCTTCAAGTGCCATTACTGCATTTAGAACATACTTAAGTTTTGGTCTTACAAGCTTTCTCAAGTCAAGCTTAGCTTCCATTAAGTTCCCAAGCTCCTCTTGCCACTCATCACCATTCCATAACTCCATAAATGTTCCGATATGTTGACCAGTAACAATGTCACCACCATCACTTGAATTAATCTTTGCAACAAGCCTTCTGATCTCACCAGTCATCGCACGATAAGTTCCAAATCGATCATCAGTTCCTACTTCAACTTTAACTTTTACAATCTCACTAATTTCGTAGTGAAGAAGTTCTAAAATCGCACTAGTTGTCTTTGATACTGTTCCTGCAAGAGTGTCTTGCCAACCATAAGTAGCTTTCAACTCATCTCTAAACATTCTAATATTTTCAATATTTCTTGAAGCACCTGGTACATCTTCATATGCCCAAAGAAGATCAGAAATAATCATTCCAAAAGAAACAACTCGTCTCATTCCCTCTTGAATACGCCAATCAAGAACAGAGTAATTCTTCTTATCATCAATAATTGCTAATGCATCATCTAATGAAACAATGAATCTTTCAAAGTGATCAAGGTTTCTATCTGACTTTGACATATGCCTTTGAAAAGCTAGAGTTTCTCGCTTGATCATCTTAACAGCGTTTCTCATTGGAGTTTTCGCTTGATCATAGAAAGGCTTAAAGCTTGTCATTGTCGAAGTAATTACAACCGACCTTATCGAAATCTCATTAGCTAACTCAGTTAAAGATAAAGACTTCTTATAATCAATATCTTTTTTGTATTCACCTGAACCGTTGCTATGAGTATATATTAAATTTCTTCCATGTTCTATTTTAAAGCTTGTAGCTGATGTAATACCGATAATTGGTAAATTTGATTTAATTTTAGCACTTCCTGAATAACTATGAAAACCACAAACGTAACCGCCATTATAACAAAGCTTCAAAGCGCCATTATCTATTTTAAAAAAGACCTTACTACTATCAGATTTATAAGAAATCTTGAAATCAAGAAGATCTCTATATTTTAAATGCATACCATTAGAACAATTGATCAAACCTCTACATATAGATGTGACATCAACAACCATCCCCTTCTCATTTTGAATGATATATTCATTAAACTCTTCATCCGATAGCTCTTTTACTGTTGGATTGCCTGCAAACACACTTAAGCTCATGGCCAATAATATTAAAAACTTCATAATTTACTCCTAAACTCTTTTTTTATAACACGCCGCATCATTCATTTACAGCTGGCTTGTAACATTTACAAGCACTTGGGTTAGAGTAACTCCTCTAACCCTTCGATTTCTTGTTCTAATTTTCTTTCTTTCACATCATATGCTTCAAGAATTGCCTCTTTAACTTTAATAAGATCCTTAACATCTCTTCTTAAAGTTCTGTTTGAAGCGTAATCAAGAAGATCATCTTGCTTATCAGAGATTAGCTTGGCCATTGAAAGTGCGTAATACGCTGCTTTTAAATCACCTAAGTCAGAAACAACAGCTACCGCATCATATTGAAGAGCAAGTACTTGTAATGGCTTTAAAAATTCATTCCATAAGTCACCTTCGCTTAGGATTGTTCTCTCAACCATTGATTCAACAATTGCTTGAACTTCAGTTCCCCATTCAGTTCCTAAATAATCTGAACCATGATTAAAGCTCCTGTCATTGTTATAGTAGTTATCCTCTGTGAAGATTTTCATATCAAGAACTCTTGAACATGTTTCTTCGAATTTAAGAGTAATGTTTTCAACATTTTGCCTTACTCTAAAAGAGTAATCTGGATCATATCCTGGTACACCAATGTTTTGTACAAGTTGTCCATCAGCGTATACTTTGATGAAACCGTCATTTCTAATTCCCTCTGCACTTACAAGAATCTTTTCAACAAATTCTCCGCCAACATGGTAAGAAAGAGTATCTCCTACACAGTATCTTCCTGTGTAACCTTGTACTTGTAGATCATGTACTGCCGCTGATGCGCTTAAAGTAACTAGTGTTAATGCTGTTGCTAATATTGTATTTTTCATTGTTTTCTCCATATTATTCATTAATTTGTGTGATTAAGTTATTGTTTTTATTAATTATTCTGTTTCAAAGTCATATTCTTCTAAGATATCTTCTTTCACAGTCATAAGGTCGAGAAGAAGCCTGTCAGCTGTAAAATCAAAAATGAACATGTCATTTGCTAGAAGTATCTCTTCAAGAGTCTCAATGATAGAAACTAATTGCTTTGCCTTCTTATATGTCTTAAATGAACGAGCTTCTCTTACTCTCTCGCTTGCCGCTAATCTCATTGCCGTTTTCTTAAGAGACTTAAAAAGACTTCTATTTTCAGATTCTGATAGATCATAAAGACGATCAAGTTCAAACATAATCGCTAGTACTTCTTCACCCCACTGAGAGATACTGTACTTAGCTGACTGTGAAAAAGGCCTTGAGCTATATGAGTTATAAGTTTCGTTAGCAGTGTAGATCTTAAAGTTATCAATCTTAAACTTTGATCCTTCAGTTGCAAAAACTGTGATCTGAGAAACTTGTCCTCTAACGATTACTGGATAAATTGGATCTCTACCTGGAACACCAAGAGTTGCAATCTCTTGTCCGTCAGCGAATACCTTTCCAAATGAATAAGCTCTCTGCTTTCCAGTTGCTGAGATTAGGATAGATTCAATATATTGTGGTCTATCAAAGTTAACAACAACTGATCCACCATTTTTGATTGTCTTAATGTAGTGTCTTTTCGACTTTCCATTAAAACCATCTTTAAGGTCAATAAGTCCTGCAAATGCAGTTGAAGCTAGTAAACATGCGATCATTAATTTTTTCATATCATTCTCCTTTGCGGTTCGTTATTTTCTGATGTGGTGGTTTTACACATAATATTTATAGGAAAACAGATAAAATTAATTAACAAGTAAGCAAATATGCTATAATAAAATTAACAAAAATTTATAAATGGTTAATATTATGAATATTTATGACTATAAGAGCTATAAAACTTACTTGAATGACTATATAAAAAATTTACCATACTCAGGTCGTGGTTTTAAGGCCAAACTTGCCAAGGAGCTTCGAATCCATACGGCCTACGTTTCTCAGGTCCTTAATAAGGATGCAAACTTCACACTTGAGCAGACCATTGAACTTAGTTCAATCCTTAATTTCACTAATAATGAGGAGGAGTACTTCTTATTATTAGTGCAAAAAGAAAGATCGGGCTCAAGGAATCTAGAACAATACTTCAATAAGCAAATTGATAACTTTATTGATACCCAAAAGAAGTTAAAGAACAGACTCGAGACGAAAGATGAAATCGATAAACTCGATCAACAAACTTATTATTCCAGTTGGCACTATCTTGCTGTCCACGCTCTTGTGAGTACTGATAAGTTTCACACACCAAAAGATATTGCTGATCGTTTAAAAATTTCAACTTCGAAAGCAAAAGAGATTATCGAATTTCTCTTAGGTGCGGGAATTATTGAAAAGGTAAACAATCAATATGAAATTGGTTCGCGTGATATTCACTTATCAAGTGACTCCCCAATGATTAGTAAGCACCATACCAATTGGCGAATGAAGGCCATATCAAGTCTCGACGCCGTTGCTGAAGATGATATGGAAGAAGCCTTTGAAGACATGCACTATTCAGGAATTATCAGCGTCACTGAAGAAGATGCTAATAAAATAAAAGATATACTTGTTAAATCAATTCAAAATTCACGAAAGATTATTGGTGATTCCGATACTGAAGAGATTTATTGTTACACACTTGATATGTTCAAAATCTAAAGAACTGGTTAACCAATAAGAATTCTTCCCTCAGGAAGATCTTTTCGACCTTTCGTTTTTTGTCTTTCCCCAATTGCGAGAATAAGAGTCAGTGGCCCAATTCGACCAATGAGCATGAGGATAGAAATAGCGACTTTTCCCATAGTCGTTAAAAATGGTGTTACCCCAAGAGTTAATCCAACAGTACCTGAAGCAGAGATAACCTCGAAAAATAATGGCAAGAATGCCTGATCTGTTTCAATGTTCATCATGACAAAAATAAAGAAGCTGGTAATAATAATTGAAATAAACATTAGTGCTGTTGCACGAACAACCATTGGCCCAGAGATCGAACGATCAAAAAAATTAACTGTCTTACTACCTCGAAGAGTCGATATAATTGACTGAGCTAAAATCGCAAGAGTTGTGGTCTTAACCCCACCCGCTGTTGATCCAGGAGACCCCCCAATGAACATAATCAAAGACATGATATAAATGGTATAAGAATTTAAACTATTGAGTGGTAATGTATTAAACCCAGCAGTTCTTAACGTAACAGATTGAAAGAAAGAAATCTGAACTTTCTCCCAAAGAGTATAACCATCAAGTGCTCCAAGAAACTCTCCAAAGAAAATAAAGATTGCACCACCTGCTGTTAAGATAAAAGTCGTAATAAGTACAATCTTTGAGTGCATGGTAAGACGAACAAGAGTTTTCTTATTCATGATGACATCAGTTAATTCTTTTAGAACGATAAAACCAATTCCACCTAAAATAATCAGCACGGAAATCGTTCCATGAATAAGTGGATTAGTCGCGTAGTTCTCAAGAGAGTTATCAAAAAGAGCAAAACCAGCATTACAGAATGCTGAGATACTATGAAAGAAACCATAGTAAAGACTCTGACCAAAATCAAATCCCTCAAAAGTAAATGCAATGGTTAGAACAATTCCACCCCAAAGCTCAATCAAGAAAGTGTACTTAATAATATTACCAATCATTGCAAAGAGCTCTTCAAGACTGGAAACATCGAGAAAGTCCTGCATGATAATCCTCTCATTCATCCGCATGGTACGACCGAGAAAAATCGCCATCGAAGAATAAAGAGTCATAATGGAAAGCCCACCAATTTGAATAAGAAGCAGAACAACAAGTTGACCAAAGAGAGTTAAATCTTGACCAATATTAATCGTCGAAAGCCCGGTTACACAAGTTGCTGAGGTAGCCGTGAAGAGAGCATCTAAAAAAGCAATTCCCTTTTCATTAGTTGATGCAAATGGAAGCATCAAAAAGAATGTTCCAAGAAGAATAACACCAGTAAATGAAAAGAGTACGATCTGTGGAGAACTTAATCTTAAACGTTTTAAAATATCTGAGAACTGTAAAATCTTTCTCTCACTTGAATTAGAGTCGTCATCATAAAGAGAGAGGATAGTCGATAGCAAGTGAGCTGCTGAAAGAAGGAATGTAAATTCAACATCACCCCAAGTAATTAAAATTGGAATGAATACTAAAAGAGAAAATGAGTACTTTCGAATAAACTCATCCACATCTTCCGCATCGATAATATTTGAAAGAACTGTGAAAAAGATGACAAAGGGAACCCCAAAGACCATTTCATCATGGAAGCCCTTTATATATTCTAAGTTCCACGTCTTAGGTATTTTGTCATTTGCAATCATAGAGTGCAGTAGTATAAAAACACCGTTGTAGAAAAACTCTAGTAAAAATGAAAGTTTATGTATCAAATGAGACATAGTAATATTCTAATAAATATATGATTTTTTTAGTATTTGGCGTTTATTACCTACTCTATTCGTGGGAAGATTAAAGAATGAGTGAAATCCTTAAAAAGTTCAAAATTTCAAATCTTGACTCAAATGCTCAAGGAGTTAGTAAAATTGATGGCGAAATCATTTTCATACCAAAAACTCTCCCAGGAGAAGAAGGTATTTGTGAAATTACGGCCAAGAAATCAAAAGTCTCCTTTGCAAATGCTAAAGAAATACAAAAGAAGTCTGAATTACGAAATAAATCAGAATGTACTCACTACTCTGAATGTGGAGGCTGTGATTACTTACATACCTCATACGAACAAGAGTTAATTTATAAAACTGAGTCACTAAAAGATATTTTCACCAGGCAACACAAAATACATTTAGAACGTGATCCAATCGTACATAAATGTGAGTCAAGATTCTCTTATCGAAATCGAATTCAGCTACATTACGATAGTAAGAAAAATAAAATTGGCTTTATATCGAATAAGAAAAATATTTTTCAATTAGAAAAATGTCATCTTGTTAATAACGAAATCTCAGCAGAAGTTTCTCGAACAATAAAAGATTGGAAACAAATCGTTAAAAAAAATAAACCACGTGGCCATATTGAAATTTATGCTAAAGATGGTGAACTTAAAACTTCAGTTAACCAACGCTACTCTAGTGGCGGCTTTAGCCAAGTTAACTCAAAAATGAATGATGAGTTACATAAGTCTCTTTTAAAATATTTTAACGAAAATAATTTTGAACATGTTCTCGATCTTTTCGGTGGAGAAGGAAATATTACTAAAAATTGTAATGCTGAGGAAATTTATGTGGTGGATGGAACCCCTCATAAATTCATCAATCTAAAAAGAGAAAATCAAAGCTATCATGAGGTGGACCTTTATAAGAACGATGCCATTGAAAGAGTTAAGAAGATCACAGCTAATACGATTGACTGCCTAATCTTTGATCCTCCAAGAAGTGGTTTTAAAGACATAGATCAATTAGCCGAGTATTACACTCCAGAAAAGATCCTCTATGTAAGTTGCAATCCTCAGACACTTGGCCGAGATCTAGGAAAAATTCAAAACAAGTACAATCTAGACTCGCTGCATCTCTACGATTTCTTTCCCTCAACGAAACACTATGAAACAGTTGCCTTCCTTAGTCTTAAAAGCTAATTGGGAACTTGGAATATCACCTATATAAAAGTACAATAAAGACACTAATTAATTGTCTAATGGAGTAGATAAATGAAGGTATCAATCGTATTCTTAGCACTTTTTGCATTAACTTCCTGTGCTTTAATTTCAAAAGACCCAAAACGACAGCAACAAGCTGATATTTACTACACTCAGGGTACACAGAATATGATGGATGAGAACTATTCAGATGCTTTGAAAAACTTGTCTCATGCAAATGAATTAAGACCTAATGACACAAAAACCTTAAATAATCTTGGTATGACCTATTATTTCAAAGGTAGAACGGAAATAGCAATTAAGTACCTAAAGCTAGCTCTTAAAGTAGATAAGAAAAACTCTGACGCAAGAAATAACTTAGCGACTATTTACATGAACAACAATCAAATGGATAAGGCAAAGAACGAATATAAGACAATTCTTAATGATCTTGTCTATAAGAAGACCTTTAGAGTTTACTTCAATCTAGGAATTATGAGCCTTAAGCAAAGAAACCTTGCCTCTGCTACAAAGTACTTCGAAAAATCGATCGGCCACAGAGATGACTATTGCCCAGCTCATTTTCAGCTAGCAAGTGTTTATGAGAGCCAATCCCTTTTTAGTAAGGCGATGAATCACTATAAGAAGGCGTCTCAAGACAATTGTGCAAAACATGCACTACCAATTTATCACATAGGAAAACTATATATGCTTATGGGTGATCGCCTCAAAGCAAGAGAATACCTAGATATAGTAGTGCAAAAATTTCCTAAAGAGCAAATTGCGCGAAGAGCAGCTAAACTAAAGATAAAACTAAATAGAGAAAAATACTCAAAGAGAAATAACTCTAACAAGAAATTTATTGATAGTGAGAATTTTTAATGGAAGAAAACTCGTCGCAAATGACTGAGAATCTAGAACCTGGAAACTTTATAGTGACTGATGAAATAAATAATACTGATAGCCTCGGAAAGATCTTAAAGCAAGCTAGAGAATCTAAGAGTTTTAGTATTGAAATGATTAGTCGTCACACAAAAATCAATACATCTACTCTTCATGCAATAGAGAACGAAGATATCGACTCTTTACCAAATATAGCTTACCTTAGGGGCTTTATTAAATCATATGCAAAGATCGTAAATGTTGATGAAGAACTAGCACTTTACGAATTAAAAAAACTATACGAGCCTAACTTTGTCCTGCCCATTGAAACTCAAAAGGTTATTGAAGAACAGGAACCTGAAATTATCGCGCCAATGAAGCCAGTTATCGAATCTGCAACAGTAACAAGTAATCCGCAAAATAGTCCGCCTGAGAAAAGCGGTCATCAAAATTTACTAGTAAAAGTAATCGCTGGAATTTCAGTGATAGGAATTGCTGTATTTATATTTCTAAGTAAAAACTCTGACAAGCCTGAGGTAACTCAACCTCAGCAGATTGTTACAAGAGTTCAAGTAACAGAAGACACGCCACTTAAAGTACAAAAAGTCGATAATACAAAAAAACTCGTTGAAGAATCGATAACTCCAGAGCCAGAAAAAATGGTGAATGAAAAAACGACAGAAATTTCCAAGCCAATAGTAACTAAAGAAGAGCCAGTAAAAGTAGAAAACACTGTTGAAACAAAGACTGAAAAAAAAGAAGAATCGCCAGTTGTAGAAAAACAGATTCAAGCCTCAACAACAAAAGAAGAGATCAAAGAAGAAGTTGTTGAAGTTAAAATTGAAGAAAATAAGAAAATAAATGAAATAAAACTAAGAAAAGAAGTAAATTTTTACAATATTCCTCTACCGATGTTTACTGAATCATCTAATAAAAAAGCTCTCGATGAGTTTGTACCAAAACAATTCCAAAACTCAGTTATCAGTGGTAAGCAAAATGTTTACATCAAGGCTGCAAATGGTGACACTTGGATTACCTACAAGACAGATAAGGAGCGAATTAAAAAATTTGTACTATCAGAGGGTAAACAAATCATGATGAGAGGAGATGAGATAAAAGTCTTTCTTGGAAATGTTAATGCTGCTAAAATTTTCCTAAACAACAATCTTCTAACTGTAACAAGTCGAAGCGGTGTTAAATCACTTGTCTTCCCAAAAGAACTTGCAAAAAAAACAAAGCTTCCTCTTTTTGTATTTAAAGATGATGGATCTGTTATTACCTCTTCCGAGTATCTTGACCAACTCTCAGAATAATTAACTCGACCAATCTAACTTGCGATAGTAATGAGCTCCAACAATTAGTAGGATTGTTGTCGGTAGAAAGACAACTAATTCAGCTGGTAACTCTCCTTTCTTTACCATTGAAACACCTGTAAAAAAGAGAGCGTAATAGAAAATTAAGACGATAAGTATAATGACCGAAGTATTGCGATTCTTACCTCTCCCCTTTTTAACTCCAAACACAAAGCCAAGTAAGACGAAGGCTAAACATTGAATTGGAACATTGAATCGACTCCAGTATTCGAGGTTAGAGCGACGAATTGATCCCTCTTTATCATTTATAATTTCTTCTTTTCGTTGGGGCTTTAGCTTGGACTTCTTAATACTTTCAATATATTTTCGAGTAGCCTCAATATTTTTAAGAAGTTCATCATTGGAACGCATACTATCTTTGTTAACGAACTTATTTTCAGAACCTGACGTAATTGGAAACTCATATTTATCGAAGATAATTTTTTCCATTTCATCTTCACTATTAATCGTCACAATATTTCCGTTATAAAGATCAAGTCTTAAATTTAAACCAGTCGTACTGTGATCTTGGTTCTTAATAAGGTTTCCCTTTTGCGCCATAATAATTTTTTCATTACTTTTGCTTTTAATTTTTATAAAGACTTTTTCAAGTTCTTGACCAGAGTTTTTAACATCCTCTGCAAATAAAATAATACCAGGTATTTCTGTATAAAATTGCTCTTTCTTAATATCTGACAAGAAACCTTCCGAGGTTAAAGCAATGACTGTATTTTTAAAAAGACCTTTTGAGTATGGAATAATATTTCTATTTAAGCTAAAAACACTAACTGCAGAAATTATTCCAATTATAAGAAAAGGAGCAAATAATGTAATTTTGTTAACTCCCATTGCCCTTATGGCAACAATCTCAGAGTCCTCACTAAGTTTCCCTAAAGTATAAATCATTGCAAAAAGTAAAGATAATGGGACGGCCATCGGTATAAAGCTTATAGCGATGTGTCCAAAAAGCTCAAATAACACCGTTATTTCGACGCCTTTTTTTGTAACAATTCGCATTAATCTAAATAGCTGCGAGGTCAAAAGAAAACAGATAAAAAAGCATAAGCTCATTAAATATGGCGGTAGGAAGTTTCCAATCAAATATCTTTGAAAAAGCTTGAGCAAACAGCTCTCCTATTGTAAGACTTATATAAGTATATTACGCAATTTTTCATGAATTTTTAATAAAAATTTCAAAAGCTTATATTAGTTTAGCCGATAAATTGTCACTTACGAAATTTATTATTTTTAAAAGGAGAATCAATGAAGTTTACATTGAACCTAGGGAGTAAAGAATACTCTGAATCACATCTTCTTGTTGTTGGAACTTATTCGAAAAAAGTAACAGAGAAGAAAAAAGAAAAAGAAGTTCCGGCCCTTACAGGTTGGTCTAAAGAATTAAAAGATACGTTTTCATCTCTTAAAAACTCTGAAAGCTTTAAAGGATCATTTGGATCTCACTTTCATTTTAATTTCAATGGATCTGACGTTCTTGTTGTTGGTCTTGGCGATAAGTCAAAGCTAGATAGAGAGTCACTAAGAAAAGAATATGCAAAAATCTACAAAGATGCTTCTAAGTATAAGACTGTAGCAATTGCATTTGACACTCTTATTTTTAAATCAAAAAAAGAAGATAGTCTTTATACTCTTGTTGAAACTTTTGGAATGACTGGTTACAAATTTAGCGAATACCTAAGTGAATCTAAGGACGCTGAATTAGAAGAAGTCATAATTGATTCAGCGGAAAAGAAAACAGCTAAGAAAAAATTTGAAAAAGCAATTGAGGAAGCTCTAATTTCTTCAGAGTCTATCAATGTAGCTCGTGACTTTGTTAATGAACCACCAAATGTTTTAAGAAGTACTGAATATGCAAAAAGAGTTAAAGCGGATGCATCAAAAATTAAAGGTGTAAAAGTTAAGATTCTTGGCAAAAAAGAACTTAAGAAAGAGAATATGAATCTTTTTCTTTCTGTTAATGCAGGCTCTGCTTATGATCCACAACTTGTTCACTTAACTTATGAGCCAAAGAAAGTAACAAAGAAAACAAAGCACATTGCCTTTGTTGGTAAAGGTCTAGTTTTTGATACAGGTGGATACTCTCTTAAGCCATCTGGTTCAATGATGAATATGAAATTTGATATGGCCGGATCATCAACTGTTTACGCTGCTTTTAGAGCTGCTGCAATGATGGGATTAGATGTCAAGATTACTTGTATTCTTGGTATGACTGATAATGCTGTTAACTCTCATGCAACGATGCCAGACGCAATCGTTAAAGGAAGAAA
>CAWUIU010000050.1:0-12790 GCA_963922285.1 uncultured Oligoflexia bacterium
TTTTTTAATTTCATACATTTAGATGACAATCCAAAAATGATACTTTAGCATTTATCTAAATTATGTTTAAAATTGTGAATATTAAGGTTTGATGAGTTCTTCGTTAAGTACCTTACTAGAGAGGGAGGGATATGAGATTATTAAAGATGGCCATATTGACGGCGTTATGCAGCGGTGCGGCAGCACAATCAAATTTTCAAGGTCAGGTTAATGACATTTTTGGAGCAATAAACGGAATCTATGCGAAGTTCCTATTTTGGCCAATTCCACTTATTGAGTTGCCATTAATTTTATTCGTTATGGTTACTGGTGGTATCTTTTTCACTTTTCGCTATGGATTTATCAATATCACTCTTTTTAAACATGCTATTGATGTCGTTAAAGGCAGGTATGATAATCCTGAAGATGAGGGGGAGATTTCTCACTTTCAAGCACTGACCTCTGCTCTTTCTGCAACTGTTGGTCTTGGTAATATTGCAGGAGTCGCTGTTGCTATTGGTGCAGGAGGACCAGGAGCAATTTTTTGGATTTGGTTGGTGGCTTTCTTTGGAATGTGTATGAAGTATTCTTCATGTACATTTGCTCAGCTGTATCGAACTAAAGACTCTCGTGGAGAAATGCTTGGTGGTCCAATGGTCTATCTTTCTGAAGGTTTAAAAGAAAGAGGCTTTGGAGCTTTAGGTAAAATATTTGGTGGTTACTTTGCTGTTATGACTATTCTTGCGTCATTTGGTGGAGGTAACTTATTTCAAGCGAATCAAACTTTTGAAATTATTAAATCACAATTTCCTGGAGCAAGTCCATGGGTTGTTGGTGTTACTTTAGCTTTTTTTGCAGGAGTTGTTCTCGTTGGCGGTATAAAAAGAATAGCAGATGTCACTTCTAAGCTTGTTCCTGCCATGTGTGGGTTCTTTGTTCTCACATGTTTAGCAATTATTGTTTCAAATATTGGTCAGGTTCCGGCGATGATTGGATCTATTTTCACTGGTGCTTTCTCTCCTGACGCAATATATGGTGGTTTTCTTGGTGTCATGATCCAAGGGGTTAAAAGAGCATCTTTCTCAAATGAAGCTGGTCTTGGATCTGCGGCGATTGCACATTCTGCTGCAAAAACTAAAGAACCTGTACGTGAAGGTGTCGTCGCAATGATTGGACCTGTTATTGATACTCACATTGTTTGTACGATGACAGCACTCGCAATTTTAATCACTGGAGCACATACTGATCCAGCATTGGCGGGCAAGGGGGTTGAGATTACATCGAAGGCATTTGCAAGTCTTGGTTCGTTCATGCCATACCTACTTACTCTTGCTGTTGTTGTCTTTGCTTATTCAACAGTTATTTCGTGGTCTTACTATGGTGAGAGAGCTGTGGAATATCTTTTTGGTAAGAGCTTAGGTCATAATGCTATCAGAATGTATCGTCTTTTGTATGTTTTCGTTATTATCCTTGGACCAGTTTTATCTATTGGGCATGTGGTTGATTTTGCAGATTTAATGTTACTTTCAATGGCATTTCCTAATATTCTGGGGATGATCTACATGAGTTCATTAGTTAAAGATAAGACTGCTGATTATGTTCGTCGTTATAAGGCTGGCGAAATGAAGATGTATAACTAATTTTAAATATATATTCTTGTTTAAACTAGGGTGCTTTTAGCACCCTTTTTTATTTTTAGGGATCATTCCGAACCTTGCTTAGCAATAATTTATTAGATCTAGTGCCAACCTGACATTTTCTATGTCTCAAAATTTGGCATGATCATTGCCTCAGGGAAAATAAGTTCAATACCAATGATGGTTAAGAGGGAGAAGAAAATGAAATTATTCATGTTTGGTGTAGTTTTTTTTAGTTTGTTGTCTTGTAAGAACGGAAGTGGCCTTTTAAAAGTTGAAGAGGACATTACGCTAAAAAGTAAGAAGGGCGAGGTCGTCTTTGAAACTGGTTCATATGATGTCTCACTAAATTACAAGAAAAAACTATTTTCATCGAAAGTTAAAGTCGAACTAAAAGCTGAAGGAAAAGACAAGGTCACTTTTAAAGTTCCAAAAAGAGTAAAGTTAAACAGAAGTCAAGCTGATGAGTTATTGAAAGCATCGGAGGTTGGTCAAAATTTTGATGTTAAGGTTAATATTATGACGAAGTATTCTTCATCTGAACCATATTTAGATACTGAGTCTTGTTATGAGACACATTCCTATAAAGCCTGTCATTTTGATGAAGAAGGGAAGAGAGTATTCACTAAAAAGTCATTAAGCCTAGGCGGATTACAAAAAGTTCAATTTCATTACAACTATACGGACAAATATATTGATTTTGCTTTACTTAAAGTTGAAAGCGGTGATCAAGTAGCAAACTTTACTGGTGGAGATAACTCGTCTGCAAAGATCTACGACTTCAAAGGTAAATGTCATATAAAACTTAGTGAAAAAAAGCGTTTAAGAAGAGCAATAAGAGATTCACGTTGTCATAATTAATAGAATCTTTGTTCTTGATTGTTTGTTTGAGAGGGGCCCTTTTTAGGGCCTTTTTCGTATATTCAATTACGAAGATTTAGATTTGTGTTATTGTAACAGAGCATAACGTAAAAAGCTTTCTTCATGATGTAAATCTAGCTGTTGATGGCCTCGGGTTATATATCATAAAAGAGAAGGTAAATTTTTAATTTAGCAAGTACAATAGAAATACCTATTACTATTGCTTGGCCTTATAGGTACGGGGATTTCTGGTCTTATATCTATTTGAGGCTACTCGAAGTGACAACAATGGTTATTCGTAAATAATAACTTTTTCTCGTTGATTCAAAAAGGTACTCATATTTAAATTTTCTATTATATGAAGATCTTGTATTGATTTGTTCTCTTCAACCCACTTCTTTACTTTTTCCGTTCCATTAATGAGGTCAATGGCCAATTGATCAAATCGATATTCATACTTGTGAGTAGACCAAGTAAAATCGATAGTATTTTTTTGATAAAACGCTTGGCATAGAACTTGTGAGAGACGCCACGATTTAAATTTATTAGGGTCATTAACATGAATGTGAAAACCTCCGCATGGAGATCCTGCGTGTTTTTGAAAGGTTGGCATAAAAACAGTCGGTCTAAGTATGAAGCTTTCAAAATCTTCAAGCTTTTTCAAAATTGGTAAAAGTTCTTCGTACAATGAATATGGCTCGATATCAGGGTGTCCTACGACTTCCAAACTTCTCGTTGTTCCTCTTCCCTCTGACATATTTGTCCCTTCAAAGAGTACTGTTCCGCAAAATGTAATGGCACTTTCAGGTGTTGGAAGATTAGGTGAAGGATTCACCCAGTTAAGTCCTGTCTGTTTGAAGAACATGGATCGCTGCCAATTTAACATTTCGACGATTTCTAAATCAAGATCGAGAGAGAAGTAATTTTTGGCAAAGAGAGCAACCTCTCCCATAGTCATTCCATGCCTTTGAGAAATTGGCATGCAGCCAACAAACGATGTAAGTTCTTCCTCGAGTATGGCCCCTTCAACGATTTCTCCTCCAACAGGATTTGGACGATCAAGAACGACGACCTTAATTCCTCTTTTTGCACAGGCCTGCATGATATGACACATAGAAGTGATATATGTATACACTCGAGTACCAACATCTTGGAGATCGATAACGAAAGTATCAATATTTTCAAGCATCTTATCTGTTGGTTTACGTGTTTCACTGTAGAGTGAGTAGATTGGTCGTCTAAAATATGGGTGAGTATAGTGATCTGTTTCAATCATATTGTCTTGGACATCAGAAACAAATCCATGTTGTGGTCCGAAGATCTTGGTGAACCTTTCATGATAAATTTCAGAGAAAATATTAACTGCTATTTCAAGGTTTTCATCAACGCTAGCACTGTGGCAAAGTAGAGCGATATTGCCGGTTAGTTTTTGTTGTAGTGATTTATCTGTTCTAAGCCTTTCGAGCCCTGTTATTGTTCTCATCAGTATTATCCTTGATTCTAATAATTTTAGGTTGTTAATAATCTTCTTTCAATAGAGAAAAATGGTTCGCAGATTACTGATGTGACTTTGTTTAAGTGCATCGCTTATGGCCTGCTAAGGTCTATTTATCTATAATAGTATTACATTTGCACGCAATATAGGGAGATAAGCATGAAGCAATACCTCGAACTCATGGATCATGTCCTAAAGAATGGACAAACTAGAGAGGATAGAACAGGAACAGGAACAATTTCAGTTTTTGGTTATCAGGCAAGATATAATCTCACAGAGGGTTTTCCTCTTGTTACAACTAAAAAATGTCATTTAAGATCAATCATTCATGAACTTCTTTGGTTTATCAGTGGTGATACTAATATTAAATACCTTAAAGATAACAAAGTTAGAATTTGGGATGAATGGGCGGATGAGAATGGTGATCTTGGTCCTGTTTACGGTTATCAATGGCGTCACTGGAAACGTCCTGATGGTTCTGAAGTTGATCAGGTTGCAAAACTTGTTGAAGGACTAAAGAATAATCCACATTCAAGAAGACATATTCTTACTGCATGGAACCCGGCAGATGTTGATCAGATGGCACTTCCGCCTTGTCATGCATTTATTCAATTCTATGTATCAACAGATAATAAGCTTTCTTGTCAGCTTTATCAAAGATCTGCGGATATCTTTTTAGGAGTTCCATTTAATATTGCTTCTTACGCACTATTTACGTTGATGCTAGCTCAGGTTTGTGGTCTTGAGGCAGGAGAGTTTGTTCATACGATGGGTGATGCTCACCTTTATTCAAATCATATAGACCAAGCAAAGTTGCAATTAACAAGAGATCCACATCCTCTTCCATTTATGAAAATTAATCCTGATGTAAAATCAATTTTTGATTTTACATTTGATGACTTTGAACTTGTTGACTATGTTGCTCATCCACATATTAAGGCCGAGGTTTCAGTTTGATCTTATCACTCATTGTCGCTTACGGTAAGAATCGTGAAATAGGCTTAAACAACAAATTACTTTGGCATATACCTAGTGATATGAAGAATTTCGTTAAAATAACGAAAGGCAAACCAATCATTGTTGGACGAAAGACTTTTGAAAGTTTCAAAAAACCTCTTCCTGGAAGACATCATATCGTGATTACCAGAAACCATGACTACGCCTATGATCACAAAGATGTAACTATTGTTCACTCTGCAAATGAGGCTTTGTATTTTGCAAAAAGTCTTGCTGCTCCTGAAGTCGTCATTTGTGGTGGGACAAAAATTTATGACCTTCTTCTTCCTAGGGCAGATCGACTATATCTTTCAATTGTTGATTGGGAAGGAGAGGCCGATAGTTATTTCCCTGAAATAGATGAAAGTCTTTATAAAGTATGTGAAGAAAGAGATATTCCTGCAAAGAAGAGTGCTCCAGGATGGAAATTTCAAGTACTTGACAGGTTACATTAAAAATCTGACAATTATTTAAGTATTAACTAAATTAGATCTTATTCGAGTATCTTGTTTCGGAGGAAAGGATGGAAGTTGTGAAAAGTACAAAAGCTTACACTATTTTTAAAAAGAGAAATGGACGTTATGGGGTAAAAAAACCAAATGGTTCTTGGATTAACGGCGATGAAAAAGTTAAAATTTTAGCAGATGAAGGACTAATTAAAGTCGCTGCTAAGAAAGAAGCGCCAGTTGAAGCAGTAGCTGCTGACGAAGGATCTGATGAAGCTCCTGCAGCGGAATAATTCCTCGAAAAAATATTTATGTAAATAAGGCACTATCAATAGTGCCTTTTTTTGTACACTTAAGTTCTTGATCTCTAGAGGGAGCCTTTATCTTAAATGATGAAACTCTTAAATCTGTTATGAACGAATTTTTAACAAGTTCAGATTATACTGAGCTGTATTTATCTTGATTTATGCTATCAGTATAATATATTTAGTGCTGTCATATACTTTCAGATCTTTTTGCTTAATTTTCTTCTTCATTGTTTAAAAAATTTACAACACTTTAGGGACTTCTATCATTTCTAGTAAGTTATTGATAAAGATTTGGTTTATTATTTGCTAATAATAAAATTAATCTAAAAGTTTATATTCTATTGAATGAAAAATGTCGTAATGGATATTTTTGTTTTAAAAAGTTTTATGGAGAGTAAATGAGTTTTGACCTTAATTTTATCTACATGATTGTTGGGTTTATTTTAGCTAGTTACGCCATAGTTGGTAATGATGCAATTCAGACATTAGGGACATTTTTAGAATCAAATAGTAAACGGCCATGGTATGTCCTTTGGGCATTTGCGGGATCTATCATGTCGATTGTTCTTTTGTACGGTTGGTATACCAATGGGGGAGATGTTTCATACGGTCGACTCGATCGAATTGCTGTTATTAATCAATTGCAATGGTGGCATGTTGCTCCAACTGTAATTCTTCTCATTTTGACACGTTTTGGAATTCCGGTCAGCACTACATTTCTCGTTCTCTCTGTTTTTGCTTCAAATACAGTTTTAACTAAAGTGATAATAAAGTCTCTGGTTGGTTACGCTGTTGCCTTTGCTGCCTCCATATTGTTATGGTCAATCATTTCTAATATTCTTGAAAAGAAATTTATTAATACAGCACAGACATCAAATGCGATGAGAAAGAAGCGCTGGATTGCTGCTCAGTGGATCTCAACTGGTTTTCTTTGGAGTCAGTGGTTAATCCAAGATTTCGCGAATATTTATGTCTACCTACCAAGACAATTGAGTTTTAGTACGTTAATGATCACTCTTGTTCTTATGCTTATTATGCTAGGAGTTATTTTTAGGTCTAGTGGTGGTCAGATTCAGAAGATAGTCAAAACGAAGACAAATACAGCTGATATAAGATCTGCGACAATTATTGATTTTATCTACGCAGGAGTTCTCTTTACTTTTAAAGAAGTGAACAATTTACCGATGAGCACGACTTGGGTTTTCTTAGGAGTTTTAGCTGGAAGAGAATATGCACTTAATCATCGATTACAACTTAAAAGTTTAAAAGATACTACGAAAATTGCAGGGATGGACTTAGGAAAGGCTTTTGCTGGCCTAGTGGTTAGTTTGATAATTATTCTTGGTATTAAACTTGGAATTGAAAAGAAGAAAGACTCCGTGGTTAACATGAAGACTGAAATTCTTAAACAGGTTGACAAATATAATTAAAGAACTTCAATATCAAATTCTTTTAATTTCGTTGTAAGCGATATTAATGGAAGACCTATAATTGATGAGTGATCATTAGATACGATGCTCTCAAATAAAGAAATACCTATGGTCTCTAATTTATACGATCCACAAGAATAAAATGGCTCATCCATATCTACATACTTTTTAATTTGTTCAGTATTTAGAGTTCTCATAGTCATCTCTGAAATAACAGTATCAACAACGGTCTTATCTTTAGATACGATTGCAAAACTTGTAATTAATTGGTGCGTTTTTCCTTGTAGTTTTTGTAATTGTAGCTCAGCTCTTTCCTTGTTTCCTGGCTTATTGTAAATTTCCCCTGAGAGGGAAAGGACCTGGTCACTTCCAATAATGATATGTTCCTTGTTAGTCTCAAAGACTGTATTAGCTTTAGCAAGGCTAAGTTCTCGTGAGAGCTGGATTGGATCACTTATTCTATCTTTGAAAGACTCTTCATTTAAATTTGGTGAGATAGATTTAAACTCTAAGTTGATTTGTTTAAGTTGACCCATGCGAAAACTTGATGAACTCGCTAAAATAAGCATTGTTTAACTCCATGATTACAGTCACTTAATAGTTTATTATGGCAGACTGCTATGGTCAAGTTTCTGGAGAATATTGCCGATAAAATTGATGTTATCAGTAGTTAAGGATATGCTTTTTGAAAAAGTGGTTAATTGTATTTTCATTCGTTGGCTTAAATACTTTCATTCTGAAAAGTATTAGTAATATTAGAGTTGATGATAATTTTGTGACTCTTATGAATCTTAGTCGCTCCATTGATCGTGCTCCTGCGACTGATAATAAGAGAACCTGTTTACAGGTGATAGATGACATTAAATATGAAGAAGGCTTTAGTATCTCATTATATGATAGACATAAGAACCTCTTTGATCAAGGTGCTAAAAAGCCTGAAGAATTTGAAACAATTGAACAGTACTCTGCATTCATTGATAGCCGTGTTGATTTAGAAGGAATTTCAGTTGGAGAGTATCTCGCTCGAGATGCGAAAGGGATATTAGAAAAACACTACAAAACTTTTTTAGCTAATAAATCCATGAAAGGTGGCACTTTTTTTATGTCGGGTGATAGAGTTTTAGAAAATCTTTTATTAAAAGGTTTAAAATCATCTCAAATCTCGAATGAAGATACTCGTGTTTTAAAAAAGATCTATCGTGAAAAAATTGCAAAAGAAGCACAACGTTTAATGGATGAGCAAAGCGATAGTTTAGTAGGAAAACTACTCGATTCTAATTTAGCTAAAATTGGATTCGATGTCGCAGGTATGGCGCCTTTGGTATTAGGTTTAGGACCTCCCGTTTTAAAATTTGATTGGATAGACTTATCCCGATTACATGATCGTTATGGTCGTTTCATAAAAGCTAAGAATTTTGATTTATCTAAGAGGTATTATCGTCGTTTTAGTGAAGAACAAAAAAGAGAGCTTTATGTTGTTGTTTATTTAAATCATTATAAGACCTTATACTTCTATGGAGTAGTGACTTATTATTTTGCGCTTCTAGGAGAATCTATTTATGACGGGCTTGAAGTTACAAATGAGTTAGTGACACACGATGATGCAAGATCAACAGATGTTCAGCAAGTGTTGAATCCATCATGTGAGGGTGTTTATCGTTGCATTAATAATTACAGTGATTTATGGAAAAATTATGGAGAAAACTCTGCGCAGTATAGAGAAACTAAAGAAAGTTGCGAGCAAGTAGCGTCTTTAAACGATTGTTAACATAATTTAACTTTAGATTAATATTATTATAAACGATATTGGTATAGATGAATAAAAATTTAGAAAGAAATATAAAAACTCGACTTCTTACAATGCTTTTTGAAAAAAAATTTAGCATTTATGTAATGTCCTTTGGAACCATGTGCATATTTTCATATATTATTTATAATGACGACATTAGGATAAAGTTTTACTTTTGGTGGTCTAGTTTTTGTATCTACCTTGGTTTAAGATATTTTACCACTTCTTATTATGAGACTAATTTATCAAAGGCAAATAACGATCCATACTTTTTCGAAAAACTCAATGCCTTTAACGCTCTCTACGGTGGTACTGTATGGGGGGTAAGTTCTCTTTTATTTTTTCAGCACGTAAGCCCAGTTGTTGCAATCTTGGCCATGGGGATTTATCTTGGTAGTGCGGCAGGTTCATTAACTACAAATGCTGCATCAATGAAAGCTTCAATATCCTATCTCATGGGTTTATTCCTACCAGTCATTGTCGCCGGTATTGTCGCACCATTTGAATATTCATATTACGTATCGGCAATGTCAGTTATGGCTATTTTAGGTTATATTAAAGGTGCCAATGTTATATATAAATCACTCTATAAAAGTGTAAGAACGTCTATTGAAAATGAAGAGCTAGTTAGGCAGGTTGCTTTTACGAATCAAAAAAGAATTGAAGCAGAGAAACAATCTCTTCAAAGCTCTAAACTTGCAACACTAGGAGAAATGGCCGCGGGAATTGCTCATGAAATTAATAATCCTTTGACAATTATTTCTGGAAATATTGAAATGATTGAATTTCAGCTAAGAAAGATTAACGCAAGAGTTGATCTTACACGTTATGTTGAAAGTTGTGAAAGAAATATCTCTCGTATTACTAATCTTGTAAGTTCTTTGAAGCGAATGTCTTATAATAATAAAGAAGAGGTTTTAGAGGATGTTGAGTTGAATACAATATTTGAAGATGCCTTTAGTTTTAGTAAAGAGAAGATGAAGCATGATGGTATAAAGTTTTCCATTAACGTGGATGATTCCAGTACAATTGTTAATTGTAACTCACTATACGTCTCACAAGTCTTATTAAATCTTGTCAATAATGCTATCCATGCAATATCAAAGCATGAAGATCCTTGGATAAAGATTACTAACAAGAGAGACAAAAATTATATTTATATCGAAGTTACAGATAGTGGAAAGGGGATTGCTACTGATGTTGCGGATAAAATATTTAATCCGTTTTTCACCACGAAAGATATTAACAATGGTACAGGTCTAGGACTAAGTCTTTCTAAAAATATGGCCATTAGATCAGGGGGGGATTTAAATTTAGACCGTGGCCATAAAAATACTCGTTTTATCCTTAAAATACCATTATCAATACAGGATCTACAGTCTAACGCATCTTGATAAATAAGGTGGGGATTTGACGAATCATTTATAATACTAACATCATTGAAAGTAGAATCAAGATTGATCTACTTTGATATGAAAATGGCCCTAAAAATAGGCTACTTATAAATTTCTAGATATATTAAATATTTTTTAATTACTCATAAATTATTCTGAAGTAATAAACAGTAAGTTTTTTAACTCGGCTACAACGTTTTTATCGACGTTGTTACATATTTTCCTATTGTCGTTCGTTGCCCATAGAAGGTTTGTAATGTTTGTACGATGCTGTTCTTGTAGCTTCATAAAGCCTTGAAGGTCCATTTCTGCTTCACTTCCTCTTTCTTTATCAAAATATACCAGCCCGTTTAACATTGCTTCTGTTTTCTTAATACTTTTATTAATCATATAGATTGCATAAGCGTCAACAGCGCCTTTTGCTACGGTATATGTTGCTAAGATCGCAAGAGCAACCTTTGCTAGTGTTTTAATTCTCTTTCCTTTTTTCTCATCATCTTTACTGTGATCGATATCAAGCCACTTTCTTAGAAAAAATTCTACTTTTGGGTTTTTAGCACCTTCTTTAATTGCGTGATAAATCTTATCTGCTAAAAGATATTTAAACGCTGCCACTGAGGCAACACCACCAACTAAAATTCCTAGGTCATACACTTCTGAAAAGAACTCATCTGTAAGCTCATCCTGTAAGTGTGCTACAATCTCCTCTGCGCTTCCATATTTTGAGTATATGTCAGTATGCTGATAACCAAATTCATCATCAATATGTTTCCAAGCCTGATCAAACTGTTTGAGTTCAGCTATTTGATCTGGAAAAATAGATTTTAATGACTTAATGGTTATACCAGTTTTTAAAGTTTCCTGATAATATACTTGTGCTTGAATACAGCTCGCATACGACGACTGTAATAATACTATGCTTGCGATAATAATAAATAATTTTTTCATCTTAATTACCTTAATAAACCAGGAAAACTGTTGTATTCATTAATCTTGTTTTGAGTGTTGAACTTTCTTTTTCCTAGTACATCTTTGAATGTTTCTCCTAAGTTTTGATCCTTCATTCTACCTATGATGAACATCGTGTCTTTCTCTTCAAATTTCTTCCAAAGATCATAGAAGTTCTTCTCTCCTCGTATAACACCTTGGTAACTTCTTTCACCAGGTTGTAGCCCATCAGTCAGAACACCGTGTTTTTCAACATCGATTTCACCAATAAAGAACCACTTGTCAATTATTGGTTGTGATATAATCCGATCTTCACATATTTGTATTCTCTTTGCTTCTTTCTCGATAACATATGTCATTAAAGTACACTTCTTCACATTAGCTAAAAATCTGACACCAATAGTATCATACTCCATTTTATCAACTGTCTTATTTGTGAAGCTTCTATTGAATTTCATCTGCATTCTCGCATCAACAGAAGATTGAAAGGTTTCATAACTCTTTGTGTAACCCCAGTTAAAGAAAAAGACACTCGGTGGTCCATCATAGTACATACTACCTGAAAGACTGATGCCTTCACTTTCTCGACTTCCTCTATCTGTTGACGAACGTCCTCCATGTGCAGCCATATGCGCATCGCCACGACTAATAGAGACTCTATTTTCTTCTAGGCTGGTTAAAACATAAGCCTTCGCTACCCCATATTCTTTATGTTGGTTTGGTCCCATTGATATTATGTGTTGAGCATTTCTAAACTTTATGAACATATTAGGATTGTCGTAACAATAATTTCCTTTTCTTGCTCTTTTTAGTAGGTTTTTCTCCTTGTAGCCAATTAGGTCACATATCTTTTCATTTAGTTTATAGCTTTTAGGTAGTTTGTTCTTTATATCAATTATTCTTTGAACATCTTTTCTTGTAAGTTCAATATTCTTTCCCTTTGCGTGTGTAATAAATTCAGATTTACTAAAAGAGCTAAATTTTTCACCAAGTTCGGTTTTTAAATGCTCTCTAAATAATTTAAGTGAATTACTACTTGTCATATGTTTTGAACCAAAAATAAAGGCATGATTATCTTTAAAGAGATGCTCTGCAATGTACTCTTGTTCGTTTGTAAGATTTAAGTTTATCGGTAATATATTTACAGTTTTTTTACTCGTCGTTCCGATAAATTTGAATGCATAAGTTGACTCTTCTATTCCTATCAGCTTTCCTATTGGCTTCAGTTTGACAACGGCATATGATCCAATATGTAAATGTGTCAATGCTTTTGCTATAAATGGTAGTTGGATCTCAGTATATAGTGCTCCACTTTCAAGAACTTCAGATTCTGTTCTTGTCGCAGAAAGAAGTTTTAACTCTTCAACATTAATCTCATCAATCTTCTTGTTGAATTGTCCTACAGGTAGGTCAAATAAGTACGTTTCAATTTCGAATTTTCCAGATGTGAGCTGTTTTGTTTGCTGTATGTCAACTTCATTGTCATATGTAATAATCCTTGGATTCA
>CAWUIU010000051.1:0-12584 GCA_963922285.1 uncultured Oligoflexia bacterium
CTTTCTTCGTCCCATTTCATTGAGTTCTTTAAACTCTTCATGGCATGATCACACTTACTTTCATTACCTTTATCTACATAAATTTCAAGTTTGACTTCACGACCTGAGGAAGTTGTGTACTTGTCCTCAACGAGGGCTAGATCACCTGCCACTAATGCATAAAGATAGGCTGGTTTATAAAAAGGATCATTCCAAACAGCGTAGTGTTTTCCATTTTCAAGATCATCCTTTTCTAAAAGGTTTCCGTTTGACAGAAGGACAGGATATTTATCTTTCTGGGCAATTACCTTTGTTGTAAATATCGATAAATTGTCAGGTCGGTCTAAAAAGTAAGTAATTCTTCTGAAACCTTCTGGCTCATTTTGTGAACAAAAAATTTCACTTGAAAAGTAGAGTCCATCTAAAGCTGTATTTGCTTTCGGGTTATTATAGTTCTCAATCTCTAACGTAAAGCTTTTCTTAGGCAAGCCCTTTAGAATAATTCCCTCCTCAACCTTTTCAACGTTTGAAAGGAAGTCCTCACCATTAACTCTTACTGCAACAAGCTCAATTTCTTCACCATTTAGGAATAATTCACTTTTATCGTACAAAGCTTGAACTTCCATTTTCGAATGAACATGAGTTTTTTCTTCATTTAGGTCAAATGTAAGATAAACATTTTCAATGCGATGACTTAGTTTTTCATAATCTGTTAGGTATTTAATACGCGGTGCTTCATTTTTTAACATAGTTTTCTCTTTTTATAATGTTATAATGTCCTCTGGGACTAATATTTATACTCATATGAATGCAAAAAGTCATATAGATTAAATGAGAGAGAGAGGAGCTAGTTAACCATGGCCCAAGATGCGAATAAAAAGTTTTATTTTGATGTTATAAGTCAAAAAGACAAGCTTAGTTTTCTTACTCGAGCCTTAAATGATAAACTAAAAGCAGAAATTCTTGCCAAGGGTGATGACAAAGATAGTGCGGAGACTTTCAATATTACTGGTTTTGATCACACGACAGCCAAACTTACCCTACACTTGGACAAGAAAGGGTTTTTAGGAAGCTTTAAATCCTCTCGAAATATCGATAAAGAAATTCTCATTAAAATCCCTTACGACAATATTTATTTATTTACAAACACATTTCTCAACTATAATCCCCATAATGACTCATATAGTGTTTCTATGCTCGCTGATGTGTACAAGTCTCAGCAAAGAAGTAATTATCGCCTCGAGGCCAACCGCTTCATCAAAATTCAATTCAAGATTAATGATCAAGTCTATAGCGCATTAGATGTTTCGGCCGGTGGAACAAGCTTTAATTGTCTCCCAGAGGAGCAAACTCACTTCTCTAAGGGGAGCATTTTTAAAGATTTAAAAATCAAGGTCGCAGACTCAACCTTTGATATTCCTGAGGCTAAAATTGCCAGTATTCAATCTGCCCCGTTTCGTGACAAATTTGGAAATGAAACAGAGGTTTTTAAAGTTGGTGTCGCTTTTATTGATTTACCAAAATCAACGGAGGAAGAGCTAACCATCACTATAAATGCTGAAGCAAGAGGGGAAGAACTTAGAAAAATGCATGCAGCGAAAAGTCAGAATTAGTCAAAGTAAACCCTATTACACATTGCACCCTGCACAATATCTTCCTTCTTAACACCATACATTTGTCTAATATCTGGAAAGTCTTTTCCTACATACCTAATCTCATTGCTCATTAGCCTTCGTAGTTTAGCCTTATTTTCCAAATAGTACTTGTGTGACTCTATTGACTTGACCATTCTTTTCAAATCACCTGGACAATCATTCTTAAGTGTAAAAATAAAGTCCTCTAAATGAGTATTAGAAAGGTTTTCTAACTTAGACATTTTACGATCATGCCAACCTTTTACATATCGAGACAAGTAAATAGCAGCCTTTCGACTATTATTACCTGGACGAATCTTATCAAAGTGCTTCTCAACGAAACGCTTGAGCTTCGGATGATTAGGCACGTAATCAATTATATCTAAAGCATGTGTATGAGCCTCTTCACGGTGATAATTATCGAGAAGCCTGGATAAATATTTATTCTTTTCATGCCAAGGAATTGCCATCGACTTGATCTTTAATTTTAGACCAATTTCAACGTACTTTTCGAGCTGAAGTTTTTCTTTATTTTCATTGAAGAAGTTTTGGCATTCCAGATGATGACATTGGAAAAGACCCCTTAAAAAGGAAGAAAACTCTCTATCACTTAGCCGACCTAGTTCAATCGAAAGTTGCTTATCCAGTGCTGTATCCCCAACGAGAAAGGCTCTCAAGTAGTAATAGAGAGTTGAATTATTCTCGATAAAAGACATTTTATTTTTAATGAGATAATGACGGGAAGGCACACGATTATCACCCAACAGGTTATGAATTCCCCGTAAATCCTCTATTCTACATGAGGACTCTCGTAAACAACTTAAATCACTAATTTTTAACTCTTTCTGGTTTTTACCGCTTGTCCTAACTTTAACATTTCTTATACCAGGTAAAAGAATCCAACGCCCAAACACACCGAGAAAAAGCAGAGCTAAAAAGAGATTTCTTAAGGTTTTACTAGTCATTTATAAGTTACTAATGATGATCATATATATTATACATTGTCTTTTAAAGAGTTGACTAGGCCTTGTCAAATAGGTACTTTAATTCATTGCACATAAAAACAACACAGACGAGTATATATGACTAAGCAGTTTACTGGAATAGGATCCAAAACTTTAGAGAAGGCTAATATGTTAAGAGATGCAAATCTCTACCCGTTCTTTAGAAAAATTGAAGATTCAGAAGGAACAGTTGTTAAAATAGATGGCCAAGATCAGATCATGATCGGTTCAAATAACTACCTAGGTCTTACTCATCACCCACACGTAAAAGAAGCTGCAATAAAAGCAATTGAAAAGTTTGGTACTGGTTGTACGGGAAGTCGTTTTTTAAATGGTAATCTCAACATTCACGAAGAACTTGAAGATAAATTAGCAAAATACACAGGACATGAAAAAGCGATCGTTTTTTCTACCGGTATGCAAACAAACCTTGGCGCCTTACCTGCGATTTGTGGTCCCAGAGATTGTATGCTCTTTGACTCAGAAAATCATGCATCGATCATCGATGCCTCACGTTTAAGTATGGGAACAACATTCAAGTACAAGCATAATGATATGGAGTCACTTGAAGAACAACTTGCTAGTAACGTTAATCGTTTCGGTAAAACAATTATCGTTGCCGACGGAGTTTTTTCAATGACTGGAGATGTTGCCAAACTTCCAGAGATGGTAGAACTAGCCGATAGATACAATGCATTCGTCTATGTTGATGACGCTCATGGTATTGGAGTGATGGGTAACAAAGGTGCGGGAACAATGGATCATTTTGGAGTCACTGATAAAGTTGATTTCAACATGGGAACATTCTCAAAGTCATTTGCTAGCATTGGTGGAGTTTTAACAGGTAGTGCTGAAGGCATTGATTACGTTAAGCACTGTGCAAGATCTTTTATTTTTTCTGCTTCTATGCCTCCTGCAGCTGTTGCGACAGTATCTGCTTGTCTTGATGTAATTGCACAGGATGATACTCTCCATGAAAGACTTTGGAGAAATGTAGAATTTATGAGAAACGGTTTTAAAGAGATCGGTTTTTATACATATGAGTCGGCGACTCCTATCCTTCCAATTTTTATTGGAGATGAGCTCAAGTCAATGCAATTAACAAATTATCTCGCGCAAAACGGCGTGTTTGCCACTCCAGTAATACCGCCAGCAGTGCCAAAAGGTGAAGCGTTAATTAGAACAAGCTACATGGCATCTCATAGTATAGAAGAACTCACAAAGGTTCTTGATATTTTTGCGATGGCCAAGAAAGAATTCGACATACCATCACAAATTCATAATTAATTTCAGAGAGAAGTATAATGGCTATCATTGTTGAAAAAGTTAATCTTTTAAAAAATAAAAAAGATAAGCAGAGGTTTATCGATCTACAATTCAATCTCTATAAAGAAGATAAATATTGGGTTCCACAACTAAGAATGGAACTAAATAAACTTTTTGATAAGAAACATCCATTTTATCCAACTGCAGAAGTTGGTTTTTGGATAGCTGTTAAAGACGGTAAAGATGTTGGTCGAATCATGGCCATCGTCAATCACAAGCATAATGAATTTCATGAAGTTAAGTATGGTCATTATGGGTTCTTTGAGTCAATAAAAGACCAAGAAGTTATTGACCTCCTTTTTACAAGTGCTGAAGAATGGCTAAAGTCTCAAGGAATGGAAAAAGTACAAGGTCCATTCAACCCTTCAACAAATTATGAGTGCGGTACTCTTCTTCAAGGACATGGAGAAGTTCCCGTTCTTATGATGCCATATAACCCTGAATACTATTTAACGAGCATTGAAAAAGCTGGTTATTCAAAGGCGAAAGATCTTATTGCTTATCACATTAAGTCTGACTTTGAGATGCCGGAAATCATCAAAAAAATTGCTGCACGTGCAGAAAAGTCGAATAAAATTTCGTATCGTCACGCTAGCAAGAAGAACTGGGAGCAAGAAGTTAAACTCATGTACGAAATCTACAATGATGCTTGGGAAAAGAACTGGGGCTTTATCCCTATGACTAAGGATGAGTTCTACGGGATGGCAGAGGGGCTAAAGGCCGTTGCTGATGAGAAACTTATTCTCTTCTCGATGGTCGATGGTGAAGCTGCTGGTTTTATTGTTGCTCTTCCTGACTTCAACCAAGTTCTTCATAAAATTCCAAATGGAAAACTTCTACCAACAGGTATTTTTAAAGTTCTATTTGGCGCAAAGAAAATCGACACTGTTAGAGTTCTCACAATGGGTGTGAAACAAAAATTTAGAAAGCTTGGTCTTGCTTCTATCCTCTACCAAAGATGTCACCAAAATATTCTTCAATATGAAAAATATAAAGATATCGAAATGAGTTGGATTCTTGAAGACAATCTCAATATGAATAAGCCTCTTATTAGAATGGGGGCAAATCCATATCGAACATATCGTATCTACGAAAAGGAACTCTAGTGAAATACTTTGTTACAGGTGCAACTGGCTTTGTAGGCTCACACCTTGTCGATCTTCTCATTAGTGAAGGTCATGAAGTATATTCACTTGTACGATCAGAAGAAAAAGCCAAGAATTTTCATCTAGGAGGAAATTATATCCTAGGCTCATTACAATCTGAGGGTAATATCGACTGGCTATCACAATTACCAGAAGATATCGATGTGGTTTACCACATTGCGGGAATTGTTCATTCGCCAAAGAAAGAAAGATTCTTTGATATAAATACAAAGGCGACAGAAAATCTATTTCTTCAATTAAAGAAGAAGTTTGATGATCTACATTTCATTTTTGTTTCCTCTTTAGCTGCTGGTGGACCAAGTGAGATTGGAAGACTTAGAACTATTTCAGATCAGGACTCACCAGTCAGTATATATGGTCAATCAAAAAAAGATGCCGAAGAGGCAATCATACAGGTTAAAGAAAATTTCAAGCTTACGATTTTTCGTCCACCACTAATATTAGGTCCGAGAGACCCTGCAATTGTTGATGTTTATAAAATGGTTAAATCTAGAATTATTCTTGGTCCAGGTAATAACTTCTTAAAAAAAGAATATAGCTTTATCTATGTAAAAGACTTGGTTAAGTTACTCTACTATAGCTCAAAAACTAGAACTGAAGGTACATTTTATACTGCTAACCAGGACACTATAAGCTTCATAGACATACTTGATGCTATCAAACAAACCTTAAAAATTAATCGGTTAATCTATATTACGATCCCAGACAAACTTCTTATTCTTGTTGCAAAATTATCAAGGTACTTACCGATTAGTGATCGTTTTACTGAAGATAAGGTGAATGAGTTGTTACAAAGATCTTGGTCATGTCAAGGTAATGATATTAATCTAAAATTAGGTTACTCACCGGAAACAAACTTTCTAAATGCAGCAAAAGAGACCACAAGAGATTATAAAAATAGAGGGTGGATCTAAGATACTTTCTTAACGAGATTACGACTAAGTGCTGTTTCAATCATTTCTTTTTTTACTGGCTTAGTTAAAACGTCATCAAATAACTCATGAAAAAGTGCCAAATCCTCAGCCTCTGTTGAAGCACTTAATGATACAAATAGTGTTCGACTTTGATATTTAGATCTAATTTGTTTTACGACTTCGGACCCCTTCACTTCAGGCATTAACTGATCCATAAAAACAAGATCGAAATTATTCTCACTATATTCTTCTAAAAATTTAAGCGGTGACTGATACATTTTTGCATCAACCCCCAGTTTTCTTAACAATAACTTCATCATATTCAAATTAATTTTGTTATCATCAACAACAGCTATTGAAAATAAACTCAAGTCTCCTTCTCCACCAATTTCACTCTCGACAACATCTAGTTTTGGCACCACATGATCAACTTTTTTGATTGTTATTGTCACAGTCGTTCCAACATTAACTTTACTCTCAATAGCTAATGTTCCACCGATTATTTTCAAATACTGGTTAACCAAATGCAGCCCTATACCTACCCCAGTTCCTTGACTAGCATCGATCTCATTAATCTTTTGTTCACCATTTAGAATTTTATTAAAAACTTCTTCAGTCATTCCTCGTCCTGTATCAGAAACAATAATTGTTAGATCATACAAACTTTCATCTTCCTTGGATTTTTCACCAGTTACAACTAAACTTACACGACCTGCCTCAGTAAACTTAATTGCATTATTTATGACATTATTTAGAATTTGCTTAACCTTAACATTATCAATCATAAATTTTAAGCTACCAACATTATAGAAACTTACAAATTCGAGACCCTTTTGTTTAGCCCCAAGCTTGTACAAGTTTTCTATTTCTCGAGTGAGCGTTTTTAGATTTGTCTCTTTTTTATCATTCTTCTCTTTACCAGACTCTAGCTTATCTAAATTTAAAGTATTATTTATTAAATCAAGTAAGGAGTAACTAGACTGCTCGACAATTTCTAGTTTTTCATCGACAGGTGTCCCAGAAGTATCAAAACGAATTGCTGCTAGATACCCGATGATAGCATTTAATGGAGTTCGAAGTTCATGAGAGACACTTGCGATAAAGTTAGACTTCATAAACATGACTTTTTCAATATCTTCCTTCGCTTTCTCTGCACGCTTTTTTGCCAAATGACTTTCTTCTTCAATTCGTTTTAAATTTGTAATATCAGTTCTAATTGCGACAAACTCTTTAATCCTAGAATTTGAATCGACAACTGGATAGATAGTTGATTCGACCCAGTAAATATCACCATTCTTCTTTTTATTTTGTATAACACCACGCCAGGTTCTCTTACTCATAACAATTTTCCACATATTTGCAAAAAACTCTTTTGAATGCTTACCTGAATTTACGATTCTATGATCTTGGCCAAGAAGCTCTACTTCAGAGAACTGGCTAACCTCACAAAACATTTTATTAACATAAGTTATTTTTCCCCTTGAATCAGTTTTAGAGACAATCGCGTGAGAATCCGCTGCCGCCAACATATCCCTTAGCTCATCTTCAGAATGAGCGAGTTCCCTATTCTTCATGATCATCTTCTTACTTAATTTAAGATTTAAGAACATGATGTAAAAATAAATCGCTGTAAAGAAGATCGTCAAAATAGCAATAACTTGAGACTGCCTCTTTAAAAGATACAAGTCCTGAAATGCCTCCTCAAAGTCAACTTCGGTTGCAAGGCCGAAGCCTAAATCATCAAGCCACTCCCAAGCACCAATAACTTTTACACCTCGATAATCATTATAACCTTCAATGTTCTGACCAATACCTTCAGCTAAGGCACTCTCCACCATTAAAGTAAAATTATTCCTAACGAAGGCCTTATCATTTACTTCAAGTAAATTTTTCTTTGGGTCATAAAGACGCAGATTAAATATCTCCTCTTCATTTTCTTCAATCAATTTTATTTCTTTTAATTGCTCGAGAAATCTCGACTTGGAAAGAAGTAAACCTGTTGAATCAAAAAAGTAACTTTCACCTGTTGTCCCATATCTTGACTTCTCTAATATCTCAGAAAAAATAGCACGAGGATCATAGATCAAAGTAACTGCACCGATAAAACTCCCCTGATCACTTCTGATCGGCTGAGTTACAAGCATGGCATATTGATTAAAACTAGAACTAAATTTATGATCACTAATATATGGTTTTTCAAATATTGAATCATGAGATGAAGTCACTCTGTTCCAATAATCAATGGACTTTTCATTGATTATTTTCCCATTTAAACCTCTATCTGAAGAGGTAACTACTCTTCCATTTATATCTTGGAGGACGATTGCGATGATTGACTCTCTGGAGCTTAACTCTCTAAGTGTCGAACTGACATCAGCTCTCTTACCTTGAATCACCTTTTTTATATCATCAATCTTTGAAATCGTTTGAACTAAAAAGAAAGAGCTTTTTTTCCAACTTTTAACAATCGAGAGAATAGCATCTTTATTTGAATTTAGTAAATACTCAGCTTGCTCCTTCGAGCTTTTTTCAACATTTTCCACCACAGATATACCGTAGTAAACAATTGAAATAATCATGATAAGAGGAAAAAGAAAATATATTATATTCTTATTGATATTCAAGCCGATAACTCCACACTTAAGTATTATCGGCGAACTAGACCTATTCTCTAAGTAAATTTTTAATATAGATTGAAGCTAATCTTAGGGCCAATCACCCCTTTATAGCGAATATAAGAAACTTGGAGATCTCTTTGGAAAATCATACGGTAAAACGGATGATTTTTCTTGTACTTAGCGTATTGTCTGACTCCTTCAGAAGCAAAAGCTGATAACCAAAAGGCACCAATAACGTCAGAAACATAGTGCCTCCCCTCGCGCACCCTTTGCATTATTGAAAAATAAGTCAAAGTTGCCGGAATTACTGACCAATACGGTCCATAAAATTGAAGAGTTTTGAAGAATAATACCGAATACGGAACTATATGACCACTAGGAAAGGAGTTATCCCCTCTAAATGCTGTTTCCCATACACTTTGCCCTTCTTTATTTGGCCTCTCATGTCCAGGAATGTAGCTAATTATCCCAGTCTCAACAAGTGTGAGATACATTGCCGCCATATACTCTTTGGAGAATTGAACGAGATGACTATTCGAGTTTTTTTGACCAAGAAAGTACACGGATACGGGAACGAGAGGAGTGTTAAAGAGAATACCCAGATCACCAGTTAAATCATAAACCTTTCTTAGCTTCTTTGAACGCTGATGATCAGAGAGTCTTTGATCTTCCTCAAATGCCCAATAAGTTGAAGGCAGACCAACACTTAAATAATATAGGTTATTCTTTGTTTTAAACTGCTCTATTGCACCACCAAGAAAAAAAGACACTGTCTCTTTAAGTGCTTTATAATCACTATTCTTTATAAATGTTTGTGCAAAATTTGGAAAACTAAATGAAAGGAAAAAAAAACATATAAGAACTTTGCTCATTCGTTTTTACCTTTTTTTGGACCTGTCACTGTTCTAAAAATATAATCCCAAAGTGGTGAACTAACACCATACTTAGACTTCTCACCCCTAAAGTGATGTTGTAAATGCCATTTTTTTAAATAACGTCCGACTTTATTATTCATTTTAAAGTGGTGAGTTCCATAATGAATGTAATCATAGAGTAGATAGCCGACAATGAAGCTGGCCATGAACATCTCTAAAAATTTGAATGGTATTATTAGAGAAAAGAGAAAATAGAGAATTGAAACGATCAATATCGCTGGAACAGGTGGCATTACTAAGCGAGTTGGATCATTTGGATCGTCGTGATGTAGTCCATGAAATAAGAAGACGAATCTTTCCGTCTTCGGCCCAATTGTTGGTAAATGAAAAACAAAACGATGGATGACATATTCAACAAAGGTCCAAACAAGAAGGCCAATAAATGACCACAGTGCAATCTCAGCTCCTGACAGGTTTTGTACTGTAAGCGCCTGATAAGTCCAATAAGTACAAACTGGTATCCACAAGAGTAATGGAACAGTCGGATGTACGTGAGTCATTGATTCAAGAATTGGATTTTTAAATATTCTTATTGATTCATATTTTTTCATAGAATACCTTCAAGGATTTCATAATGCTGCAATGTAGTATAAATTACTTAATTTGTATACTTTTTTACGCAAATTCTTCTCATTGTCTCTAAATTGTTGAAAATTTCAAAAGTATGTTTTAATTAAATCTCATCACAAAGCAGGAAATAGAATGTTTTATAAACACCTCACATTAACACTCTGCAGCCTACAGGTTTTTGCTACACTTTATTCAATAAAAACAGATCTAAGCTCAGAGGAAATGAACAGTGTTGTCGCTGGTAACGTTGTCATTAAAACAAAGGAAACCAATGGAAAATGGCCTATCGTTATCATGTATCAAAATATTCATGCAAGTCCATTGGAGTCTGTTGCTGTATTCTATGCTCTTGATCACCAAAAAAACTACGTTCCAAATCTTACGCAAAGTGATGTCATTAAACACTTGAGTCCAACAAAAGTCCTCACAAAGTATACGATGCAAATGCCATGGCCTCTTAGCGATTCTCATTACGTGCACGGTAGTGAGTTAACACATAAAAGACCTGCAAATTATCGTGTGAATTGGTGGTTAGAAAGCTCTGACACTGCCAAGAAGGTTGAAGGCTATGCTGAGTTTATACCCCATGAACAGGGCACTCTTATGAAGTATCATTCCTTTGTCGAACCAAAATCGATCTTCGCAACATTTGTTAAATCGAAGATGATTAGCGACGTACAAAACTTCATGAAAATAGTGAATCAAGAAATTGTAAAACTTAAAAACTCAAACAAAAATCTCATGAAAAAATATGTTTCGTTTATAGATAATGCATTAAAAGGCGCCAACGTTTACCAAAAATAATTTTTTTATTTTCTTGCCTTTTTGTTTGCTTAGCCACCAGAGCCTCATTCAAAATAACCGATAAATGAGCTCCACTCACTGACAGTTGCGGTAAGAAAAAAACCTTTTGAATTTTTTCATATTTAGCATAGAATATTAATACAGAGACAGATCAACACCCGGCGTTCGGGAGAAAGGATTTTTCAAGGGCGCCTTTTTATTTTCAATCACTTGCAGATTCATTCTATTTTTAAGCTTAACACATTTATTAACCTTCCAAGCGTTTAATTTAACCTAATAATTCTTTTAAAAGTGTGGATATTTCATCGTCTTCCCACGCTAATGTTGAATCACCCGTCGTGAATTCAATTCTTGTTCTTCCATCACTTTCTTCAGCCCATACGCCAAGGTTTAAAGCACGGAATCTTTCATTCTTAAGTTTAGCCAAGAGATCATTTCTCTTTATCGGTATTAGCGCGTGAAACATATTTGTTTCAGGTGAGATTGGTTGAATCTCAATATTTGTTAAATTCTTAATTGCTTGAATCACAGACTTATTTTTTTTCACATACTCTTGAAAGGAATTCTTTCTCTTATCATAATTGATTTTTGCTGGGAGGTAGAGAGAGTGGAGTTGATAAAGATTTCCGCCATGCCTTCGAAGCCATTTCCTTGCCTCTTTAATAAAATCATTATCACCAAGAAGCATCGAACCAGATGTCGAACCAAATCCTTTATAGAAAGAAATAAAGAGAGAGTCGACATCTGTCATTAACTCCTTTAATTCAACATTATAATAAGGTAGTGTTTCAAAAATTCTTGCACCATCAATATGTAGTTTTATCTTTTGTGAGAGACAGTAATCTTTAATTTCCTGAAGCTCTTTTAAAGATGGTAGGTCTCCTCCTAAGTGCCTGAAAGGCAACTCATAAACAATCGATGAAGGTCTTTTCTTCAAGGCTTTTATATCAGAAACTAATGGAACTTTTGTCTTTTCGCCAAAGACAATCATCGTTAAATTGTGTAACTCACGATAAGCATTTTCTTCATGTAAGTTTAAATGGCACGTTTCATGGCAGGCAAAGGTATTATTAGCAAATCGATCTGCATAGATTCGAATTGCAATCAATTGGGCCATAACACCGCTTGGTAAGAAAAGTCCTGACTCAACGCCAGCTTTTTCTGCTACTTCTTTTTCGAAGTTATTTACAAAATCTCCGCGGCCATAAATATCTGACTGACAAGGGTTTTCTTTTAAGTAATTGAGAATCTCTTCATAAGACTCAATTAATGATGAGGGCTTTGAACCACAGATAACTTTCATTTAAAACGACCTAATTAGAACGAGCATCCTCAAGAAAAGGTTTCCACTGCCCTTTCCATTCATTGACAGCACCTAGAACGAGAGCGGAACTACCTTCATGAACATCAACCGTACAAAAAGTGAGATGTCTCGTATTTTGATGCATACCCGCATCGATTGAAGGGATCGTGTTCCACGTCCCAGTATTGAAATAGTATTTACCGTCTGGAAAACGTCGCCATTCCTGCAAGTGAGTATGGCCCATAACCACAGTATGTATTGTTTTATCACGTTTAAAGATTCTCTTCGCCATCTTTTCGTAACGCGGATAAATGGTAATCTGCTTAAGAAT
>CAWUIU010000052.1:0-12552 GCA_963922285.1 uncultured Oligoflexia bacterium
CTGGGAATTCTTTCTTTGCAATCTCAGAAGCAGAATAAATTGAAGCACCATCTTCTGAAATCATCGTTGCTTTTACATTCCCATTTGCAACGGCATCAACGTTATCTTCAACAAATTGAAGAGTTTCTCGTCCAAACGTACCATTACCAATGGCAATATATTCAACTCTAAATTGTTCAACCATGGCCGTAAGAATTTGTGCTGATTGAGTAACAAATTTCTTAGGCGGGTGAGGATAGATAACAGTATCAACGACAAGTTTTCCTGTGTCATCGACAACGACAATCTTACAACCCGTTACGACACCAGGATCTATTCCCATAACAGTTTTAGGACCTAGATATGGTTGAAGAAGTAGGTTTTTTAGGTTTGTATTGAATACGTCGATAGCAGAAAGATCTGAATCACCCTTAAGTTCTGTTTTAACTTCGAGATCCAAAGAGCTATGGATATAATTTTTGTGTGCTTTTGTCGCACAATCTTTTAAAACTTTGTAGAGAGTTAGAGTCGAGTCACCAAAGTACTTTGCTTCAAGCATATTGATTGAAATTTGCTCATCAAAGATGACTTCAACTTTTAGTATTTTTTGCGAAAGTCCTCTTCTAATGGCCAGATATCTGTGGGCAACTTTTGGATTTTTAAGTTCACTAATTTTTTGTTCAAATTCAAAGTAGTCTTTGTATTTTTCAAAGTCTTTGATTTCTTCTGCGCCCTTTTTCATTGAACTTTTGATCGTCGCATTATCCCAATAGAGTTTTCTAAGATCTTCTTTGATTTCAGTGTCATGAGAAAATTTCTCAATGATGATATCACAGGCGCCTTTAATGACATCGTCAAAAGTCTTAATCTTCTTTTCAGGATTAATGAAAGTAGCCGCTTTTTTGGCTATCTCTTCCATACCATCTTTTGTCGTTAACATTAGGTCTGAAAAAGGTTCCAGGCCTGCTTCTTTGGCCATCATTCCCTTGGTCTTTCTCTTTGACTTAAAAGGTGCGTAAATATCTTCAAGTTGATTAAGTGTTGTCGCAGAAAGAATCTTTTTTTCAAGTTCTGGCGTCATTTGTTCTTGTTTCTTGATGGTTTCAAGAATATAAGTACGTCGTTTTTCTCTTTCGATGTATTCTTCATATTTCTCATTGATGAGACGAATCTGTGTTTCGTCGAGTCCACCAGTTTTCTCCTTTCGATATCGAGTTATAAAAGGAACTGTACAATCCTCTTCGTGTATCATTACAAGGACAGCGAGGATTTGTTTGGCGCTAATTTGAGTTTCGTTTGCGCAATAGACAACAGCATTTTGATCAAGACTCATTTAATCTCCTTATTCATGGTCTTTTGCCCTGTGCTAAGATTTAGGGCCTCTCGAAAAATATTAGATGTAGTATAGTAGGTTAAGTGATTTTTTATGACAAATGAAAAGAGTGGATTCTCAGTGAATAAAAGTAATTCCTATGACTTAATAGTGATTGGTGATGGCATCGCTGCAAGGTGTCTCCTAATGGAGATGGCAAAAAAGTATGATTTTCTAAATAAAAAAATCCTACAGATTTCTTCTGAGGAGCATATGCCTGCCTGTACATTTCGCACAACATCAGTTGTATCTGATGGAATTTTTTCTGAAGGAATCTCTCCTTTGGGGGATGAACTTTTTCATTCATTACGTGCTTTTAAAAATTTTTATAGTGAAAATAACGAAATAGCTGAAGAAGTTAAACAATTCTATATCTTCGATGATAGTATGGACTTAGCAAAAGTAGATCTTTATAAGCAACGTTATGGTGAAAAGTTTGAGTTTTTTTTTAATTCTCCAGGTGTGTTTAAAAATTCTTATCTTGTCTATCCTGAAATACTAATGAGAACATTAGAACAAAGATCAAAGCAATTAAATGTCGTTAAGAAATTTGATGTTGTCTTAAAAGTTGAAAAAAATTATATTAAGACTAGACAGGGAGAATTTTGTGGCGAGAAAATTATCCTTTGTACAGGTGCTTACACCTCTTTTCTTGGCGAGCAACTTCATCAAAGATCATATGGAAAATCCGTCTCTGGTAGTTATTATTATTCAGATAATGTGGAGATGAATGAGTCGTTTGTCCTAAGCCTTGGTCATTATAACTTAATCTATCGTAAAGAAACAAAAGAGCTTCTCTTTGGTGGAACTTCTTATGAGGGTTATGTTCATGCTCACAATATTCATGATCTTAAGACTAATTTAGAGAGACTAATTACTAAAACAGATCTTAATTTGTCGCTAATAAATTTCGTTGAAATCACGGGGCTTCGTCATAAAGGGCAGAGACGAAGGCCATTTTCACTTGAGATAAAAGATGATGTTTATCTTTTTTGTGGCTTTTATAAGAACGGTTTTACTTTTCCATTTCACATGGCTAAACAACTAATTGATATTCTTTAGAAACATGTTTCAAATTGCACGCCGCTATTCGTATTAGCTATGATGATGTAGGATACATTTTCTCTAAACAAAAACATGTTTTCATATATGCAATTTTTTTTAGATAGTACAAATGCCCTTTTTTAGACTTTTTTCACTCGCACATTTTGCTTCACATTCATTCTTGTAGGTAATATTGTTCTTAGTTGAACATACTGGTTCTTCTATATCGATACATTGGCAGTTCTCTAAATTTTCTCTTTCATCTGAAGTATGAATGTTCGCTGTCGAGCAACCTATTAAAAATGCAGAAAGAAAAAAGTGTTTACTCATAACGCTTACTCCATGGACTACTAAATACTTTGAAATCTGTTACCGGTAATTCTCCATAATACTGATCTCCTCCATTGTGAAGAGCATTATATAACTCTATTGTTCCTGGTAATTGACCGTCGAAGACATTATTTTTTTGTGGTATAAATTGTTCTTTAAAATTTCTGTAAGCGTCAGAGATATAGCTTGATGGTGTTTGCGTCTTTTTAACCTTTTTAAGAAAGATTTTTTTATGATTAGTATGTAAGAACTCTAAAAATCTTGCCATATTCTTCTTACCTCTAACAAGTATTGTATATTTGTTTTCAAGAATATTTTGACGGTCTCTTAAAATTGTATGGAATTGATGACCTTCACCGATGTAATACCAAGTTTCAGCTAATGTTTTCTCTTTAATATCATTTTCACAAATTCTGAACCTTTTATCATTTGGATAGGCGATATCAACTTGCTTCATTCCAGATAAACCAGATGGTCCACTATTGTTAGAAAATTGAATTTCCTTTTTAAAGAACAGTGTTGAGTCAATTGTTAAACAGCGTTTTGCGCTTGCATCAAAACGTAGTGTTAATGCGTCCGCTTGAAGATCGATTCCTGTCCCAATGTCTGAACGATTTGAACTACCAATTTGGGAATCATGACCCCACATTTTAGAGAAGTCGAATCCTATGTCAGTTCCCATACCAAAGATAAGTGGAAGATCTATCTTAAGCCCTGCTTTTCCACCCCAGCTTATTCTTCTTGCTGTCGATACACGATCACTTGTTCCATGGTAGTTGTTTGATCCAGTACTTGTGTTAATTCTGAGTGTTTCAGAGAATTTAACTTTCGGCCTGGACGTAATATTTCTCACGTGCTCAAATGATCTAATTTCCATAAACAACTCAGGTGTATCTTTACACTTTTTGAGATTGTATTGATCAAGAGTATCTACTTCAAAAAGTCCTGACTTTTTATTTTTGTCAAAAAGTAGATGACAAATTTTAGACATTGTCGCTCTATTATAATCATTTAGCATAAGTAATTCTTTTTCCGCCCCCTTAATATTAGTAACTTCAGAAAAAGTCTGCTCTGACATATTCTTGTATTGTTGCATTAAGTTGTCTTTTTTACTTTTTGTCATAAAAGACTTTTCACTTGAAACACGAGTTTTGCTTTTTAATTGTTGCTTAACGATAGGATTGTTCTCACTTTCAAAATCAAGAGAGTCGAGAGCCTGAAACTCCTCATCAAAACTTCTTTTCAATTCCTCTAATTTAAATCTTTTTTCAGCCCTAACTTCTTCAATATTTATTTTTTCTAGCATCTCTGATTTAAAAGTTTTACTTGAAGCGTGAAATACTCCAATTGATGTCGATGGCAGAGGTGCGTCCGGATCATCGTTATCAATAGCTTCTAATCTTAAAACAGCGAAGGTTCTAGTGTGGACATATGGAAGATCGGAAAATGCGATCGGCATATCAAGTCTAGCGATTAACTTTTCAGCTTGTACAAATACTTCTGTTGAAGCTGTCGATATTGGTCTGAAATACTTAAATGTATCAGCTGTAAGTTGAATATCTCCACGGCCGTCTTTTGGTGCGTAAAGAATTATTTTTAACTTAAACTTCCCTTTATATATTGGTTCAGTAGGGTTGATGTGATGAATGAAATTCCCATAATCAATTCTTGGTCTGATATTTACGACATATGACTTTATGGTAACAAGATCAAGATCTTTATTTAAATGAAAGCCTCTTCCTTGATCATGACCAAGGAATGTATAATGAGCTTCATCAATATAGATTCTTGCCTTTTGATCTATCTCATCACTTGGGCAAGGGCCCGCGATTGTATCGTGAACAAATGACCAGCCTGAGTTTGTCCATGGATAGAGACAAATCGCTCTCTTTGTTGAAATATTACCGAGATGATTAGATTGCGGCGTTACTTCTAGGTCAAACATGATCCTTCTCGTATTGCTGTATCTCTTATAAAGGATATCCATACCAACAGTTAGGGCACCGTTGTTTAGTCGAATTCCTGTTTTAACTGTTTCTCTATTTGTTTCTCTATTTCTTAATCTAACATTAACAACTTCGTTACGAAGTCTTTGACCAGTTGAATTCATGTAAAGAGTTGTTCTAAGCTCAAAAGGCTTATCTAGTTCATAGTTATCGTTTCTTGGATCGATTTGACCATAACCTTTTGGAGTTACACTAATCTTACCCATTGTAATTCCTGCATCATCAAAGCTCTTGTTGATCGCAATAGGTTTTTCTTTATAATCAGATTTATCTTGATCATAAATTTTTCCTGAATGAGGATCAATTAGAAAGTTAACAGTTATTTCTTTGTCTAAAAGCTCGCTTCGAAATGTCTTTTTAAAAGGTTCTAGTTGACGTTTAGTCGTATAATTTAATGAAATAAATTCATCAAAGTATAGACAAGAATCATTATCAAGATACTTGGTTGTTTTATTAGTCTCATCACTCATTGTAAATTTTGATGATTTTAGCGTTCTGCTAATATCTGTATAAAAACAAATTTGTATATTGAAGTTTTTTCCTGAAGGTAGTGATGTGGTATTGTAAGCAAACTCTGAAGTTTCACTTCTAATATTAAGATTATTATAACTTAGCTCATTATAAGACTGTACTTGTTCAGTTGTTGAAACTGGACTCTGTTCATCAACGCTACCTGAACAGCCCACGAGGGTCATTCCTAGGCTGGTCGTAATAGCGATTTGTTTAAAGAGACTAGATAAAGTCATATAATTTCCTTAATGCAAATGAAACTCTCTTCTCATCTGCTAATTCAGAGAGTGGTTGAATTTCATAACGATTGATATACTTAAGTTCAAGAGACGTGCCCTTACTATCTGTAACTTTTAATTTAAATAAGTTTCCGTCGTAATTATTTTTAAACATTGAGTTTGAGTAGTAAGCTGGCGCTGTATCTCTTTGGTTTTCAAAATTAACAAAGCTTAAATCGATTTGATGCGAGTAGAGTATCGTACCAATTCCAAGTAGTTTGACGTCAGCTTTATTGTTACCTGTTGGAGCATTATTATTTACTGTTCTTTCATGTTCAAACTTAAAATATGTACCTTTCAAGTTAATTTTTGCACCGTATGTTGTGACATCTCCCTTGAAAGAGTAGTTGTAAAAAGAGTTTGTTTCATCTCCTATGGTAATACTATTTCCATAAAAGCGATCGTTAAATGCAACTGAGCTTGATAGACTTTCATACGCAAATGATGTGTATTTATAAAATGCACTTAATTTTAATTGTTCTTCCAAAAAAGATTTTTTTCCTTTTAGGTAAGCCGTTTCTCTAAAAAAGTTTGGAGTTCCTTCTTCGACAGAATCAACTCTCGCTGAAAGTTGATCATTATATGGTCTTGATTGATCCGCTAATAGGTATAGAGTAAAGTACTTTTTATCTATGAACAGACTTTCTCTTAGGCCCAGATTTGAAACTCCATTATTAACAACACTTCCTGGTGCATAGAATTGGCTATTATCGATCGCACCGCCTTGAAGCTTAACAAACTTTAGAGGCTTAAGATCGATTGTTATGTGATCGTATATTAATTTAGAGTTAGGCGTGTATCTTTTATCATCATTGGTGGCCTGAGTGGAACCAGTCTCATACTTGAATCCCGCCTTAGCTGTTATATCGATAAGTTGGTTTAAATTTACATTTGTATCAAAGAGAATTTTTGTGGTGAAAAGATTAAATTTTTCTTTTTCCCCAGTTTGTTCCTTATAGTTTAGACTTAAATCTGCACTAAGCTTTTTGATGTTAAGATTATTCAGATGCTTAACTTCTTTAGCATAAGAATTACTTAATAGGCCTAGGGCCGTCATGAATATTATGTCTTTAACGCGATGCATGAAAAAATAATAACAGCTCACGAGTTTTTAGCTAGTTATCATGTCATAATTACATGGTGTAGTTCAAAATTTTAACACCCTAACTTACTGGTTTTATTGAATTAATTAGATTTTATTGGGGAATATGGTGGCTTCGGGCTGAATTGAACAGCCGACCTGCAGGATATGAATCTGCCGCTCTAACCAACTGAGCTACGAAGCCATATTTGTTCTTTGGAATGAGCGAAATATTAAAGTGTTGCCTCTTTTCTGTCAATACTATATTCATAGAATAATGAATAAAAAATTAAACCATTATGTATATGATTTTAACAAGCATGTGCTGGACTTCTGTTTAGAGTCGGGGTTAAAAATACAAGAAAGGCCCCTCCTTATTTCTCTGAGTGGAGGTGTTGACTCTGTAGCGTTAACTGAAGTTCTTTTTCAATTATATAAAGCTGGAGAACTTAAATACAAACCTCGTTGTCTTCATTTTAATCATGGAACACGTAAGCAGTGTATAGCTGAAGAAGAGTTTGTTCGTTCATTTACTGCTAAAAGATCCTTGGAATTAAAAGTCATTCATTTAAATTTTGATTCTACTCGAAATTTTGAAAACACAGCAAGAAAGTTACGTTACAAATACTTAAAAGATAGTGCTAAAGAGAATGAGCTCATTGTTCTTGGTCATCATATTGATGATTCATTTGAATGGCATCTGATGCAAAAACTTAAAAGTTCTCAATTGACATCTAGTCTAGGTATACCGCTTGTTAATGGTCGAATAAGGCGACCTTTTATGTGTGTTACAAAAGAGCAAATATATAAGTATGCAAAAGCGTCTAAACTAAAATGGTTTGAAGATCAGAGTAATGATAGTCTTAAGTTTGAAAGAAACTATATTAGAAAACACATAATAAATTTAAAAGAAAAATATCCAAAGTATTTAAAGCATTATGTTCATCAGGCAAATGAATTGGCCCAAACTCTTTCTCTAAATGTAAAAAAGAAAAATGAAAATCAGATTACAATTATAGAAAGAAATTGGGGTTTTGTTATAAAAGGAGATCTCTGCGGTTTAGGGCAAAGTAAGAACTTCTTAAAGGCACTTTATCAGCTTTCCAATAAAAATAGAGGGAAAGTAAAAGCACAGTTACTAAAACTCGATAAGGCAATATTAAATAACAAGACTGGACCAATTTCATTTTCTGGTGGTGTACATTTCTTAAATTTTGGCCAAGTTTCATTATTATATAGAAATATTGATAAAGTAATGCTGCTTGATTTGCAGATTCCTGGGGCGGTTCCATTTCTGAAAAAGTCCTCTAAGAAGAATTCTCGTAGGCTTTTAAATAAATTTTTTCGAGATTATTTGAGTGATGGAAACTACGAAGTCAGTAACCAAACCAGCTTCAGTCATACGGTTTTCTGGCTATGATGCTACTTGTCTAACATTGACATCTGTCAAATCAATACCATTTTAATGAAAACCAGGTTGATTCTTTAGGTCTATCCTGGGTAAAATGTTCAAATCATTGGTGAAAGTTCAAGCGAACTTGTTTTAATGGATGAATTTAAAGTTAAAGGATTATAATGAAAAACCAACAGAAAAACGTACTCTTATGGATAGTTTTAGTACTTATGATACTTTTTGTCATGAGACTAACTACCGAGAATAAAAAAGCTTACAAACAAGTTACATTTCCTGATCTTATCTCTGCAGTTAAGGCCAAACAAGTTGAAAAAGTTATTTTTGAAGAAGGTAAGGTGATTAAAGGTAAGTTTATTCAGGGCTACGAACAAGGTGTTTGGTTTCAAACTTCAGGATCAACTGGTTCGGAAACTTTCAAAATCTTAGAAGAAAACGGTATCTATCCAGAATACAAGCCACAAGAGAAACAATCAATGTTCACTCAATTTCTGATTGCTTGGGGACCGATGCTCTTTCTCTTTGTGATTGTCATCTTTTTCTTAAAGCAACTTCAAGCTGGGGGCGGTAAAGCAATGAGCTTTGGTAAGTCTAAGGCGAGAATGCTTTCACCACATGACAAGAAAGTTACTTTTTGTGATGTTTCTGGTGTTGAAGAAGCTAAGGAAGAGTTAGCTGAAGTCGTCGATTTTTTAAAAGATCCAAAAAAATATACAAGCTTAGGCGGTAAAATACCAAAAGGTGTCATCCTTGTTGGTCCTCCTGGTACTGGTAAAACTCTTTTGGCAAGAGCTGTAGCAGGTGAAGCAAACGTACCATTCTTCTCAATATCAGGCTCTGACTTTGTTGAGATGTTTGTAGGTGTTGGTGCCTCAAGAGTTCGAGACTTGTTTGAGCAGGGAAAAAAGAGTGCACCATGTATTATCTTTATCGATGAAATTGATGCTGTAGGACGCCATAGAGGACACGGTATGGGTGGCGGTCACGATGAACGTGAGCAAACACTTAACCAGCTCCTCGTCGAGATGGATGGGTTTGAGTCAAATGAAGGAGTCATTCTAATTGCAGCTACCAATAGAATTGACGTTCTTGACAGTGCACTTTTAAGACCTGGTCGTTTTGATAGACGTGTAATGGTTGGACCACCCGATGTTAGAGGTCGTTTAGGTATTTTAAAAGTTCATACAAATAAAACTCCATTAGCTGAAGGTATAGACCTAGAGATTATTGCGAAGGGTACACCTGGCTTTACTGGAGCCGATCTAGCAAACCTTGTGAATGAAGCAGCTTTATTTGCTGCTCGTTTTGGTAAACAAAAATTAGAGATGATTGACTTTGAAATGGCCAAGGATAAAGTTTTAATGGGGCCTGAAAGAAAGTCGATGGTTATCTCTGATCATGAGAAAAAAGTTACTGCTTATCACGAAGCTGGACACACATTAGTTGGGATGAATCTTCCAAGCACAGATCCAATTCACAAGGTTTCGATCATGCCACGTGGTGGTGCTCTTGGTGTTACTCAAACTCTTCCAAATGAAGATCTTTTAAGTTTTACACGAGAAAAAGGACATAACTTTATTGCATTCTTAATGGGTGGTCGTTGTGCTGAGGAATTAATCTTTAATGAGATCTCTAATGGTGCCTCAAATGATATCGAGAAAGCTACACAGCTTGCATCTTCGATGGTTTGCTCTTGGGGTATGTCATCTAAGATGGGGCCAAGAAATTATAAGAAGCCAGGACTTTCTCCATTTGGATCATCCGCACCTAGTGAAGGTGTAGGTTACTCTGATAAAACTGCGCTGGAAATAGATGAAGAAATTCATGCTCTTATTCAGGATAATTATGATGTAGCAATGAAGATCCTAAAAGATAATCGTGATGCACTTGAGAGACTTTCCGAAGGACTCATCTTATGGGAGACTCTTGATCGCCAACAGGTTCAGGACCTCGTTGATGGTAAAGATATAGGTGTACCAATAATTGAAAAGAAAACTAGTGAAGAGGCTGTCCAGACTGAGACTGTTCCAACTAAGAGTGAAGATGGAGCGGTAGATAAAACCGGTGATGATACAGTTTTAGCTTAATTGAATGACGAAAATTTCAAGACATAACTGTTTGGGAGTGGTTAATGCCACTCCCAATTCGTTTTCTGATGGTAATATGTATCATAATGAAGACTTGCAAAATCATTTTTATATGCAGCTAGGTATTGTCGCAAAAGAGTGTGAATTTTCAAGTGTTGACTTAGGCGCTGAAAGTACTGCTCCCCTTAACGATCCAGTATCTGTTGATGAGGAATGGAATCGTCTCTCTCATTATATCGAAAAAAATTTAGCTAATTTAAAAACGTTTGCTACAATTTCAATAGATACATACAAAATAGAAATTATTGAAATGTTCTATAAGAATTATGCGAGTGAATTCAACTCTGTTTTGTGGAATGATGTTTCTGGTGATTATTTATCAGCTACAAATATCTTATTGGAGTATCCCAAATTAAAGTATGTTCTCTCTCATAATCTTGCGCCTAAACGATGTAAGACGTCTTTTCATATCGATTATATAAGTGAAGATGTTGTAAAGAGTGTTGGTGACTTGTTTCGAAGTGGCCTTCAATTTTTTGAAGCTTATAAAATTAATAAGAATAGAATCTTTTTAGACCCATGCTTCGGCTTCTCTAAAACTAAGGAGCAAAACTATATATTAATGAAGTCATTGTTAAGTGATTACAGTCTTATAAATATGCATGATAGGTGGTTATTTGGTCTTTCGAAAAAATCCTTCCTGCAGAGTTTAACTATCGGTGAGAGCAAGGGAGTTGGATTACAAGATAGTGAATATGCTCATGCTGCTTATTTATATCAGTTAATGAAGGTCTATTCCGATAAGACTTGTTTATTTCGTGTTCATAACCCTAGCTTGTTTTGGACGACAAAAAAACTATATGAGATGATCAATTAATGAAAGTTGGACAGATTATATTATTTACTAAAGACAAGAATATGCTAAGTCGCTTTCTATCTGACTTATTTGATTTAGAGCCTGAAGTTGATCAAGATGCAATTAGGGTAAAAGGAAGTAACATTTCTTTTCTAGTTATTGAGAGAGATAAGTTAGCGCAAAGTGGTTCTAGCAATATAATCGATTTCTTTGTCGATAGTTTTGAAGAGCTTGAGGCGATGCATAAAAAAGTTGAATTTATCTATTATCGTTATCAAATTTCGGAAATTGACGAAAGTTTTCAAATTCCTATTATTCCTGAAATTAAAAATTCACCAGAGATGTCTTTTTTCTTTATTACAGATCCTGACAAGAGAAGGTGGAAAGTTAGTAATATTAGATAGATTAAATGGTGCTTATATAGTAACGTAAAATAACTCTTAAAACTTCTTACATTTTGTGATGTAAGACTCTGTATGTTTACAGAAGATTCTAACAATTGTTTAATGCTTTCACTCAAACGACAAGACAAGGATTGAAGATGAAAAAATTATTAACGTTAGGACTTTTGGCCTCTTTAACAGTAAGCGCTTCAGTAGAAGACAAGGTAATCTATGGTGTAGATGATAGAAATGATGTCTACGCTGAAACTAACTCTTTGTATGTTGATCTAGCTGTTTCAACGGCTGCAATGATTCCAGCAAATAAGGTTCAGTTATCAAGCTCATCAAATGTTGTAACATTTAGATCAGGTAGTCTGAGTTCTAGAGGGATTTGTGAAACAGAAAGATTTTCTAATCAAGCAACTGCTGCAAACTGTTCAGGTTTTTTAGTCGCTCCCGACTTACTTGTAACAGCAGGTCACTGTATTAGAAGTCAGTCTGACTGTGAAGCTAACAAGTGGGTATTTGGTTATGCTCATCATAATTCAAATACTGATGCCGAAATTACTGTTACTAAGAAAGATGTTTACGGATGTAAAGAAATTGTTGAGCAAAAACTTGCTGGAGATGATGATTATGCACTTCTAAGGCTTGAGAGAAAGGTTTCTAACAGAGCTCCTTTAACTTTTAGAAAGTCTGGAAAAGTTAAGAATAATACACCATTAGTTGTTATTGGTCACCCAAGTGGACTTCCAACTAAAATTGCTGATGGTGCAAACGTAAGAGCAGCTTCAAATAATAACCCAGTGTTCTTTCAATCTAATTTAGATACTTTTGGTGGAAACTCAGGTTCAGCCGTGTTTAATGCAGAAACGGGAGTCGTTGAAGGTATTCTTGTTAGGGGAGAAACTGACTACGAATATGATTGGGGACAAGGTTGTCGTGTAGTTAAAGAGTGTACTAATGGTGGTTGTAGAGGTGAAGACGTAACTCGAATCACAAATATTAAAGCACTAAAAAACCTATAATATACTCATCTTATTTGAAATAATTAGAGGCTTCCAAAGGAAGCCTTTTTTTATAAACTGATCCATTATATTGGTGTTGCTTTTATTTTAAGTTGGCCCAAATTGCAAAAACAAATAGAATATCAATTTCTATTAAACGCGAGTCCCTCTTTCTTATAAATGCTCCATCTTTAACGACAATATTTCT
>CAWUIU010000053.1:0-12517 GCA_963922285.1 uncultured Oligoflexia bacterium
ACAAAGCCTATCGAAGATGAAATTCGTACGGTAACTGGGATTAAAGATGTTAAATCGACATCTCAAGCAAGTCTCTCAACAATTGTCATCAGAGTTGATATGGATAATGTTGATAATGTAGATGATGTGATGAGTGATCTCCAAAAAGCTGTTGATCGAGTGACTGATCTACCAACTGATCTTAAAGACCCCCCTGCATTTCAAGAAATTAATTCTGAGGAATTTCCAGTTTATCAGATTGCAGTAACTGGAAAGAACACGGCCAGAGCAAGAGATAAGATCTCTGATCTTTTAAAAGAAGATATTGAAGACCTTAAGTCTGTAAAAGGGGTTACATTTGATGGATTTGCCGAGAGGATGTTTGAAATTACTCTCGACAAAGAACTTATGGAAGAAAATCACGTAAGCATTGAAGAAGTCCTCGCTAAACTTCGTCAAAGAAATGTGAATATTCCTGGTGGAAATATTAAAAATCCTAATAACCAAAAGCTTGTAAGAATAGAAGGAAAAGTTGAGGATATTGAGGATCTAAGAAATGTTCTTATTAGATCAAACTTCTCGGGAAGTAGTGTTTATCTAAAAGATATTGCTGACGTAATTGATGGGGAAGAAGAAAAGAAGATCAAAACGACATACAATGGTGAAGATGCGACTTTAATGACAATCTCAAAGAAAGCTGGATCAGATACTATTGAGATGGTTGATAAAATAAAAGCGAAAGTTGAAGCTTTTGAAAAGCTATATCCAAATTATAAATTTCACGTTTATAACAATGAACAAACAAAAGTACTTAACAAGCTCCAAGTTCTCTCTTCCAATGCAATCTCTGGACTTGTTTTAGTAATAGTTTTTCTGTTCATTTTCTTGCCAGGAAGAATTGGTCTTCTTGCAAGTATGTCTCTACCTCTTGCCGTCATGGGGACAGTAGGCCTCATGCCGGCATTTGGGATGACCTTGAATGCAATTACAATTCTTGCTCTTGTTATTGCCTTGGGTATGTTAGTTGATAATAGCGTAGTTATTTCTGAGAACTTCTCAAGATTAATTGAAGAAGGACATAATAGAAAAGATGCAGCTATTATTAGTGTTAAACAACTATGGTTACCTATCACAGGTACTGCGATGACAACAATTGCCGCTTTCATGCCAATGCTGGTAACAAAAGGAATCATGGGGCAGTTCATCAAATGGATTCCTATCATTGTTTCCCTCTCTCTTATTCTAAGTTTAGCAGAGAGTTTCTTCTTACTTCCAATGAGACTGGCGAAGTTCTCGGGAAGAGATAAGAAAAAGAAAGTATCTCCAAAATCTGAAGACAATGCAGAAGTTATTACAGATGAGAAAACTGGAGATTGGTTTACAAAGTTTGAAAGAAAGTTTGAAAACTTTATGGCATTTTGTCTAAAGCATAGATACCTGACGGCGACATTCTTTTCAGGGGTTATCCTTGGGTCAATTGCCCTTATGGCAGTTGGAAATAAGTTCATTCTCTTCCCTGCTGACCAAACTGAGATTTATATCTCACGATTTGAAACCCCCAGAGGAACACCTGTTGAAAAAACGACTGATGCATTAAAAGTCTTAAGTAATGAGATAAAAAGAACTCTCGGAGAAGATGCGAAACACGTTATTGGAATCTCTGGTCGTTCAAAACAAGATATCTCGGACCCAAAGGCGGCAGAAGGTAACAACGTTGGAATCGTCTTCATTTACGTGTCTGACTACGCTAAATTTAACAGACCATATACAGAAGTTTTAAAAGAACTGAGAAAAATTACAGTTGAAGGCGTCACGAAACTCACTTTTGAAGAACTCATCAATGGCCCACCTGTTGGAAATGCTATTGAAGCAACATTTAGATCTAATAATGTTGATGAAATTAACAATATGATTGCTGAGGTTACAAAAGAACTTAGCCAAGTTCCAGGTGTTGTTGATCTTAAGGTTGATGATGTTTACGGCGACGAAGAAGTATATGTCGATATCGATTACGAAAAAGCTGATAAACTCGGACTAAATGTTAATGGTATTGGTCAAAATATTAGAACTGCAATTCAAGGAAATAAAGTTTCGAATGTTACTCTAAACAATAAAGATGTGGACCTAGAAGTACGATACAAAGGCGAAAAAAGAGAAGCTCTTACTGACATCCTGGCAGTTAATGTTATGGATTCAAGAGGTAATCTTGTTCCAATCTCAACTGTTGCAAAAGCTCATATTGAGCAAGGAAGTCCAAATATTAAAAGATTTGACTTCAAAAAATCGAAAACACTTTTAGGAAACATAGACGAATCAGTTATTACATCTGCTCAAGCAAATATTAAGCTCCTAAAAATCTATAAAAGCTTAAAAAACAAGTATCCAGCAGTATCAATTACATTTGGTGGTGCAGCTGAAAGCACAAAGGAGTCTATGGAATCACTTGCTTCAGCTGGTGTTCTTGCTGCAATTGGAATTTTTGCAATCTTAGTTTTTCTCTTTAAGAGTTTCCTAAGACCTATGATCATTATGATGACTATTCCACTAGGACTACTTGGACTATCTGTAGCATTTGCAACTCCAATTCTAAGTGGCTATCCAGATCGATCAAGACCAATTAGTTTCCTTGCTCTTATTGGTATTATTGGTCTTGCAGGTATCATTGTAAACTCTGGAATTGTTCTCATAAGCTTTATTGACGAGATGAGAGAAGAAGGAAAATTAGACCTCAACACAATTCTAATAAAAGCATCGGGGCTCAGATTAAGAGCTGTGCTTGTTACCTCTCTAACAACAATTAGTGGTCTTCTTCCCACTGCATATGGTATCGGTGGAACCGATGCTATCCTCGTTCCAATGACGATGGCCATGGCATGGGGTCTTACCAGTGGGACAATTATGACGCTTGTATTTATACCTGCTGCATATGCAATCCTTGAAGATTGGTTCATGTTAATGGATAATATTAAGAGAAAAGTTTTTAAGAGTCATGACGAAGATAGCGATGAAACTCAAAAACAAGAGATACATCCTGAAATCAACTTAAATAAGGCGTAAACTAATGAGTGAAGCAACTCGAAATAAAATTCTTGGTATCGCTAGTGACCTCTTTGCAAAAAATGGTTTTGACGGTACTTCAATAAGAGATATTGCAAAAGAGGCAGATGTTAATCTTGCCTCTATCAATTATCACTTCAAGAATAAACAAAACCTTTATATGAAGGTTCTCGATAATAACGTGGATCAAATCGAGAAAGAGATGTTAAAAATTTCTCAGAATAGTACTAGTCTAAAGAGCTTCTACTGGAATATTTATTTACACTTTAGAGAAAACTCAAGTACTTTCATTAATTCATTCAAACTTTTTATCAATAATAACCTTCCTGTTGTGAATGAAGAAGATCTTCCCAAGAAGTGTAGTAGCAATAATTTTAACCCTCCTGGCTTTAGTGAGATGCTAAAATTCTTTGATCTCGAACTAGGTCGTCACGTCCCCCTTAGAGCTAAAGAGTGGGCAGCAAGGGTCATTTTTAATCAGGTTGTCCATACAAATCTTATTTTAGGTTCTACTATTGGAAAAATGATGGAAGACAAGGTTGATTACCTAAAAGATGATCAAAAACAACGCTCTATTGAATTTTTAATTGAGGCAACAGTTAATTATATCAAGGAAAATCCCGACAAGTATCAATAGTATGTGTCGATTATTTGGATTTAGATCCGTTATTAATTCACAAGTGCATGAAAGCTTAGTTCAAGCAGATAATGCTCTTGGTGTACAAAGTACAGACCATCCTGATGGATGGGGTGTATCTTATTACGTAGGTAGCTCTCCTCATGTCATAAAAAGTGAAAGGTCGGCAGTTGATGATAGTATCTTTGAAAAAGTCTCAGGAATCGTTTCCTCACAGACAGTCTTAGCACATATTAGAAAAGCTACTCTTGGGAACATAAATATCCTTAACACTCACCCTTTTCAGTTTGGTAACTGGACCTTTGCTCATAATGGAAACATTAAGGACTTTAATAAAAATCGCCAGGCAATCACTAATGAAATAAAGCCTGAGTTTAAAAGATTTATTCTTGGTACAACAGACAGTGAACTGCTTTTTTATTTTATTTTAAGCGGCTTAAGTCAGGAGATTAACCTACATGATCAATTTACAAAAATCGATCCAGTTTTTAAATCGATAAATAACTCGATTCAAAAATTAAAGAGTATAGTTGGAGAATTTAATTTTAACGAAAATGCACCACCAACAGAAACATTTGTCTCCTTTCTTTTAACAAATGGTCAGGTTATGGTTGCCTTTAATGGTGGAAAAAAACTTTACTACTCGACCTACAAAAACCGCTGTGTTGACCGTGACACTTGCCCTAGTTTTTCTATGGAGTGTGAAGCTCCATCACAAAGTGGGTTTATTAATCACTTGATCTTCACAAGTGAACCACTCTCTGGTGAAAATATTTGGATTGATATTAATCCTAATGAAATAGTCGGAGTTGATTCTCGAATGAAATTAAAAATAGATAAGCTTTAAGCAGTTTTTAAATAATTTTCATATTGAATATAATCGATATCACTTAGACACAATAACGAATAATCATAAATTGCACGTGATAGCTTCTTTGGGTCAATATTCATCTTCTCAAACTGCTCCCATAAAAGCCCATACTCAGTTTTAGATATTTTATCGTCATTTAAAAGAATTTGCGTCATTGTAAAATACGAGAGATCACTTAAATCGTTATCAACACTTCCAAAAAGCTCCTTCACATACTCTAAGGGTATCTGTAAAATTTCATTAGTGCGATTTTTAGTTCGATCACAAAAAATATTTAAAAAGAGCATAACCTCTTCTGAAATAACTCTATTCTTACTACTAACTTTTAATTTCTGATAGCTCGTCGAAGAAATAAAACAAGATAGCACATCAATTATCTTTCTTGCTTCTCCTACCTTCTTAAACTTTTGAAGATAGATAAATGAGTATATCGCTGCAGTATCAATATCTTCTTGTGATGCCCGAAATACCTCTCTAAAGAATTCTACATTTTCCTTAGCAATACTATCTTTTAAACATAAAACATTGAACAACAGAAAAAGTGAATTTATACTATGAGTATGAAACACAGAGAGACAGTTTTCGCGGTACCACGATTTTTCCTTATCAGTTAATCGATTGTCGAGAAGTAAAAAGTACACCGCGACGACGGAAAAGTAATCAATAGGTATATTAGAAAGACTTGCACTTCTTAAACTACTCACTATTTTTGAGAACTTAAATCTTTCCTTATCATCAATTTCTCCGTCGCTTAATATAGCACTTTGAATAACCTTTATTAACTTATCCTTATCATCTTTATCAAGAGGATTATTCCTTAAAAATTCTCCCATGGAGAAATTTTCAATGGGAAATGTTGGAAAAATTTCATAAAACTCTTTCATAGAATTGCGAACAAGATTAATTTCATTTTTGCATAACTTTTCATCATTTCCAATACCAATAAGTAAAGCACTTAGGGAAGCATGTGCTATGCTTGAAACCGAACCTTCTAGTCGATACTTTGTATCTATTAGCTTTACAAAATTTAACTCATCCATTGATTTTTTTTTAAACTTTTTTAAAAAATCAACAGATCTTTTATACTCTCGGTGTACGAGGAAGAATTTTAAAACTTTGGAAAAGAAGTACTCATAAGTACGAGATTCACAACTATCAATAAGTTCAAAAAAATCTTGAGGTTGGTTTTTCTTCAGTAGAACTATACGACACTTTTCAATTTCTTCTTGATAGTGAACATAATCCTGATAAACATTACCTACGAAGTGAGAGTATATGTTTTTCATCTCAGTTCGCTTATCAACTTTTAAAAAATTAGAGATGCTCTCACAAAGCATTAAATTGTAAAATTTCTCTCTTAATTTCACGATTTCTTTCCCCTCGTTTTTTTCTTAGGACTTCTTCTTGCTTCAAATATTTTAACTTTGTTAACAAATGTAAAGCTAGCACCTAGATAGAAACAACTTGTTATATAGTAAACCCAGATAATAGCCACAAGATAGTGATAGAGTTTTCCGTACTCTTGATAAAGATCATCTTTGAAATAATTCAGATAGATCCAATAAAAATATTTGCCCAATAAGAAAAAAAGTGCAAAAACAAATGCCCCCTGTAATGCATCCATCATATCAACTTTTAGCTGTGTTGAATGCTTAAAAAACAAAGCAAAGAAAAAGAGAGAAACTGGCCACATTAGGAAATCGACTAAACTAATAATATATTTTGATTCATCTATGAAGTTCTCTAGTAGAGAAATAACAAAGTCTTTCTCTAAAAGCATAAAGATAATGAAAAAGAAGATTGCAATAAATACTCCAAAAATTATCGACCGGACATCATCTTGAAAAAATCCACCATCAGGGTCTATTTTAGAAATGATATTAATTCCAAATACAATTGAAGTACTTATTCCTAAACAGGCAAAGAACCATAGACCTAGTTGATCAAAGGAAATTGTCTGACTTGAAATTTGTTCATGAGCGAGAGACTTCAAACTCTTTAAAAAAAAAGGATCGAGCTTTGGAAAACTCATAAAGAGTGTTTCAATGACGTGATCTTTAGCTGTTTCACTATCTCCCAGATAATAACCAATAATCGATATAAGTAGTAACGTAGCTGGACCAAAGCTTAAAATCGCGAAAAAGGTTGTGGCCCCTGCAAGAACTTCCCCTTTTCTTTTTTTAAAAAGAAACAAAGCTGAAAGAAGCCTCAGCAAAAATGATTTTACGAAATCAAAGAAACTCTTTTCTAAAGAGTCAGAGTTAAATGATTTAAATGCTTTGTTCTTGATTGCCCTTATAGAATTCATAGAATTCCTATCGGCTAGAACTTCTGAAATTATAATAAACCAGGAGCCTTTAGTCGGTTATCTCCGATAACATTTCTTACTACTTTCTGGCTAAAAATCTGGTATAATAAACCGACAGGGGTGTTTTAACTGCATGGAGGCACCATGAAATACCTTTTCCTTATTTTTACATTTCTATGTGTATTTAGGTTAAATTCGTACGCACGAAAGCCAGCTGTAGAGCCTATATTGGGTGTTTCTATTGAAGAATACAAAGAGGTCCCACCCCAAAAAGCAAAGGGCTATGATTTTAACCGAGTGCCAAGCTCAAATGTTAAAAAACCACAATTAAATATGAATAGTGTTGATACTTATAATCCACTAGTTCTACAAAAAGACCCTGCTTCTATTAAAATGACAACTAAAGATGGGTCTCAGATACTACTCTATTTTCTTTTGACTCTACCCCTTCTCGCTTCCCTGGTTGCATACTTCAAAATGAAAATGCCTGTAGAGAGTGAAGATAGTTCGAAAGACAATGTTGTTTCATTCAATGATCATAAAAACAAGCCTGATCATGATGTAAAAAAAGCTTCTTAAACTGATCCATTATATTGGTGTTACTTTTATTTTAAGATAATCTAAATTGTAAAAACAATTAAAAGGTATAACTTGTATTAAGTGCAATCATTCTTTCTTTTAAAGGTTCCATCTTTAATGACATGTTTTTTTGTATACGAATTGTAGTTAGTTTTCTGGGCAGCGAGAAATCATGTATGTAAAATGTCATACACATTACTTTAAGTTGACTGTTAACAACGATTTAGAAGGGAAAGTTCATTTTTGAAATGCTAACTGACACCAATTTAATGGATCAGTTTTTAAAAATTAAATACTCTTTTTATGTAGTTACTTCTAACAATAACATCACGTATTCCATTTCCATCAATATCTCTCGCACCGACTTTATAAAGTCTTTTAAAGACATTTTCAGCAGTATCTTTTTTCTCGACCCATAGTGATGTCAATCTTCGAAATTCGTATTTATTTTTCATGTGACTTTTTTCACCTTGCCTTGATATGAGAGCGTATAGTCCTCCCCGATTGCTCTTTTGTAAATATCCTGCCTTTCCTTCAAAGAAAAAGAATAGTGTTACCACAACTCCCTTTCCAAGATTCTTTTTTAGGACACGATAAACTCGAGCCGAATGACCATGTACCTGAAATTTAAACCTACCAGCTTCTGACCTATTATTGTCTAAAATTCTTAAATAATATATGCCATCAACCATTTCAACACGAAAGTAGTCATCAATTCCATCACCTGTAAGATCAATTTGAAAGAACTTAGAATTAGCAAAGTAATGATTTGGTAGTGGAGTATCCTTGTCAATAACAGTCTCACCTTTTTGCATATTGTGAAAGAACCACTCATCTTGTGCAAAGCAGGATAGAAAAGTGAGAATGATCAACAAGTATTTCATATAAGTATTTTAATAATTTATCTGATTTTTGTCTGCAAAGTGACTTTACTGCCTGATCAATCATTCACAAAGACATTTTAAAGGGCTAGAATATCGCTCAAGTTTTTAAAATGACAAAATTGTAAGACACACGGAGTTAAAGTGAGCACAATCAATATTGGATTAATTGATAATGTCAATCAGTACACACTTATTTCAATCAACGGTACAGAAATAGAGAATAAAGTTATTTCTACTGAAGATCTCGAAAAAGAAAATCTCCAAGTACTCTACTTCAGAAAAGAACTTTTAGAAGTTGCTGAGCTAACTGAAATATTTAAGAAAATTGCAAACTTCACGCCTTTAAAATCTTTTGAAGAAATTCAACTATCAGCGGAAGAAATCTGCAAAAAAGATGTTAACGAACTTACTTACCTTATTGGCCAAGCTGCAGGAAGTTGGTCTCTTCAAAATAACGTTATGCTCCTAGAGAATATGTTTGAATATGTTGATCACTTCAAAAGTCTTTGGCCAAATGACCGGACAGCATTCTTTGAAGAACTATGGTTTACGATCAAGAAAAATCTATCAGCTACATCTCTAAAGCTTATTTACAATGATATGAAATCAGCCGGTAAGAGCCAGGATAAAAACATTCTCACCCAAGTTGTTATTGATGGTGAAAAGTATCCTAATCCAATTGATGGTGGAGACTTTGAAAAAAGTTTAATGGATAATTACCATGATGACTTTGGCGTACCATTTAATATCGCTGAATACGATGAGGAAAAAGGACAACTTGTTATTACTGCTGTGATTAATGAGAGTCCAGTTATTATGATGGCAACAGTTATGGGCCTAACGAGAATTCAAAGTGCCCTTATTGCGACGTTTGTTCAGGCCTTAAGTAGATAAAAAAAGAGCAAGATTTACCTTGCTCTAAAAATTTATACATTTAAATTTCTTTTTTAGTGATCAACACCACCTGGTCCATGAACGTGTCCATGGTCAAGCTCACTTTCTGTTGGATCTCTAACCTCAACAACTTCAACATCAAAGTGAAGAGTCATATCTGCTAGAGGATGGTTTCCATCAAGAACAACTTCTGTATCAGTTACTTCGATCGCTGTAACAACAATTGGTCCACTTGGAGTGTCTGCTTGGAATTGAGCACCAACAACAATCTCCTCTTCAGAAGGTAGATCATTCTTACTTACTCTCTGGATCATTTGATCGCTTCTCTTCCCATAAGCAAGTTCAGGTAGGATTTTCACATTTATCTTGTCACCTTGTTTCTTACCTTCGAGCTCTTTTTCCAGACCTGGTATTAGTTGTCCAAGACCGTGTAAGTAAGCTAGTGGTCCACCCTTGTCAGATGAATCAATAACCTGGCCATCATCATTTTTAAGAGTGAAATTAATCATAACAACTTTGTTCTTTTCAATTTCCATTATTAAACCTTAATTATTTGCGGATAAGTCCGTATTTTGCACCTTAACACACATATAGTCGTATGAAAGCTTTTAATGTACAATTTGAGAGGAATAAGGGCATAACTCATGGCAATATTAGTATCACTAAAGAATATCTCACTTCATTTTGGTGAGAGAGCTATTTTTGATAAGGCAGAAATCACAGTTAATCGCGGAGATCGAATTGGTCTTATTGGTTTGAATGGTCAAGGAAAGAGTACTCTTTTTAAAATACTCATGGAACAGGTTAAGCCAGATCATACCTCACCACCTTTTCTCTATGACAAGTCAAATGATCCATTTGAGATTTTTCTCATTCCACAAGAAATTGATACCGAAAATTTTAAAGACCTTGATATTGAACATTACTATCTCGCCTTTTACCCAGAACTATACGATCTACATAAGAAGTTACAAGAAGACTATTCAAACGAAACTCACCTTCAACGTTTTGAAGAGTTAGGTGGATGGGAAATTCAAAATAATTATGTGAATTATTTAAAGGGTTTTGAACTTGAAAATCTTTCAAGGCCGATAACAAATTTAAGTGGTGGCGAAAGAAAGAAGATGGCCCTTAGTATTGGTCTTAGCTCAAAAGCAGAATTTCTCTTATGGGATGAGCCTACTAACCACCTAGATATTGAGACGATTGAACGCTTTGAAGATGAGCTTCTTAATAGCAAGAAAACATACATGATCATTAGTCACGATCGTTATCTTTTAAATACGACCACAGATAAAATTTGTCATATTGAAAGAGGAAAAATTACTTCTTTTAATGGAACCTATCTCGACTATCTCACTCACCTTGAAGAAAAAGAAGCAGAACTACGAAAAAATCTCGATAAACTTGAGAATAAACATCGTCGAGAACTTGCTTGGATGAGACAGGGTACGAAAGCGAGAAGAACCAGATCAAAAAAGAGGGTTGAAGGTTATCACGATATAAAAGACGGTATAAAGGAGTTAAAAAGTCGTTCCCGTAAAGTAGTCGACTTAGGTCTCCTTCACAGTGGCAGAAAGTCAAAAATTCTCGTGGATATTCAAGACGGACATTTCTCATATGGGGACAAAGACATCTTTAATGGCATTGATCTCATGGTTGCCAAAAAAGATAAGATTGCTCTCATTGGTCCTAACGGAGTGGGAAAATCTACACTCATCAAAATATTCTCTGAAAGATTAAAACTCACTTCTGGAAAGCAAAAAAATGCCGTGGACCTAAAAGTCGTGGTTTTTGATCAAAACCGTGAAAGCCTTGATAACGAAATGACACCTCTACAAGTAGTTGGAGAAGGAAGCGACTTCGTTACTTTAGGTGATGGTTCAAAAAAGCACGTGAATAGTTATCTCTCACAATTTCTCTTCACTTCCCATCAAGTGAATCGACCAATTGCAACTCTCTCTGGAGGAGAAAAGAATCGACTTCAACTTGCAATGTTTATGAAACAAGCTGCAGACTTATGGGTATTTGATGAACCAACCAACGACCTAGATATTGAAACGATTGAACTTCTTGAAAAAGAACTTAAAAGTTATGAATCTGCCGTTATTATTATAGGTCATGATCGTGCATTCCTCGATAACACTTGCGATACCACATGGCTCATAAACGATAAGAAAGTTGAAGTCTTTGAAGGTGGTTATACACAAGTTGCTCCTTATCTCCATGCCCTTGAAATGGAAAAGAACATCAAAGAACCAGTAACTGAAAAAATCAAAGAAGCTACTCCTACTCCTAAGCCCACAAAAGAAAAGAGCAAAAAAGCTGGACTTACAAATCCAGAAAAAGAGCGTTTAAAGGTTATTGATAATGAAGTTGCAACAGCTGAAAAGAACCTAGAAGACCTTGAGTCGACTCTTGCGAGCTTTGACTTTTCGGCCATGACAGAAGATAAAACTAATGAATACAAGAACTTAACAGAGAAAAAGAATCTTGCCGAGTCAACTCTCGAAAAGCTTTATGAAGAATGGGAATATTTGAACGAGAAGGCTGATTGCTAGTTTGCCGCCAAGCAAGACTTTATGGCAGATAGTAGTTTTTGATGCCCCTGGATGTAAGTTCCAGAGTTTGCACCAGTTGAAGTACAACCACCATGAGTGTGAATCCCCATTATTGCACCAGTTTCTTCATTAATAATTGATGAACCAGAGTTACCACCCATAGTATCAACAGTATGCTCTACTTTGGAGCCATTGATACTAATAAATTCACCAATATCTGTTTGTTGAGTAAAATGTCTTGTTCGTGGAGAATGATCGGCTCCATAACCCGTTATTCTTAAAGTCGTGAATACTGACGCTTGACCTATTTCAAGAAAGCCTTGAACATCACCAGGGTTCAAGCCTGTTACACTATTTCTTTTCACTTTAAAAACAGCCCAATCATCACCAGGTCCATTAGCAGCACTTTTTATTGTCGCTTTATCAATTTCATAGATATCTTTTTTCTGTGGATGTCTCAGTCGATAATGATCAACAGAACGAGGTACTTGAAACTCCATATACTTTAAATTCTCAACACAGTGTCCCGCAGAAATCGCGCAATTTGCTGAAATCATCGTCGCAGAACATGCACTAGGATGCTTACGTCTGCCTACCCTTCCACTTTTACTAGGAAGCACACGACCTATCTCACTAATCATCGATGGTTGCCTTTGATCGGCTTCATGACAAAAGGTTTTATCACAGAGTGTGAAGGAAAAGAGAATAAAGTCATTAGAAGAATTGTTTTCATGACGATGAATATAA
>CAWUIU010000054.1:0-12347 GCA_963922285.1 uncultured Oligoflexia bacterium
AAAGACAAGCTACAAAAGATGCAGGAAAGATTGCAGGTCTTGAAGTTAAAAGGATTATTAATGAGCCAACTGCTGCTGCTCTAGCTTATGGTCTTGAATCAAAGCAAGATAAGAATATCGCTGTATTTGACCTTGGTGGTGGTACATTTGATATCTCAATCCTAGAAATCACTTCTGATGGTGTATTTGAAGTTAAGGCAACTAATGGTGATACATTCTTAGGTGGTGAAAACTTTGATGAAGCAATTATCAATTTCCTAGCAGATGAATTCCAAAAGACTGATGGAATCGATCTTAGGAAAGATCAAATGGCTCTTCAAAGACTAAAGGAAGCTGCTGAGAAAGCTAAGCATGAATTATCAAACGTTACATCAACTGATGTTAACCTACCATTCGTAACTGCTGATGCTTCTGGACCTAAGCACTTAAATATCAATTTATCGAGAGCGAAGTTTGAAGATTTAATCTCTAAGTATATTTCTGATCTAGCAATTCCTTGTAACACTTGTTTAGAGGATTCTGGTCTTGAGAAAAGTGAAATTGATGAAGTTATTCTTGTTGGTGGATCGACTAGAATTCCAGCGGTTCAAGAAAGAGTAAAAGAAATCTTTGGTAAGGAAGCATCTAAAGGCGTTAACCCTGATGAGGTTGTTGCGGCAGGTGCTGCTATTCAGGGTGGTGTACTAGCTGGTGATGTTAAAGACGTACTTCTACTAGATGTAACGCCACTTACTCTTGGTATTGAGACTCTTGGTGGTGTTTTAACTCCTTTAATTGAGAAGAATACAACTATTCCAAATAAAAAATCGCAAACATTCTCAACTGCTGTTGATAATCAACCAGCGGTTACAATTCATGTTTGCCAAGGTGAAAGAGAATTCGCAAAAGATAATAAGTCTTTAGGTCGATTTGATCTTTCTGGAATTGCTCCGGCTCCAAGAGGTGTACCACAAATTGAAGTTACTTTTGATATTGATGCAAATGGTATTGTTAATGTTTCTGCAGTTGATAAAGCGACAGGTAAGTCTCAAGAGATTAAGATCACTGCTGGATCGGGACTTTCTGAAGATGAAATCGAAAGAATGGTTAAAGATGCCGAAGCAAATAAAGAGGCTGATAAGAAGGCGAGAGAGATCGTTGATACAAGAAACAACTTAGATGCAATGATTCTAGGTTGTGAAAAAATGATCAAAGATGGAGAAGGAAAAATTTCTGACGAAGATAAGAAGAAATTAGAAGATGCAATTGCTGAAGCTAAGACAAAGCTTACATCAGAGAATTCAGATGAGCTTAAAGCTGCACACGAAACTCTTCAAAACGCTTCTCATGCTATCGCTTCTCAAATGTATCAACAAGGTGCTCCAGGAGCAGAAGGTGCTGGACCTGACATGGGTGCAGGGGCTGCTGGGCCAGGTGCTGATGCTGGTGTAAAGAAAGACGACGGGGATGATGTCGTTGATGCTGATTTCAAGGAAGTTTAATAAGTTTTCATAAGGTACGTGGTTACTTTTGGTACACTTTGCATAGCTTTGTTCGTGCATTGAGTCTCAAAAGTAACCACATACCTATTTTAGGATAACAAATGAGTAAAAGAGATTATTACGAAACCCTAGGTGTCGGTAAAAGTTCAGATAAGAATGAAATCAAAAAAGCTTATCGTAAACTTGCGATGAAATATCATCCAGATAGAAACCCAGATAATGATGAAGCTGAAGCGAGATTTAAAGAAGCCTCTGAAGCAGCGGAAGTTCTCTTAGATGATGATAAGAGGAGAAGATATGATCAATTTGGACATGCAGGTGTAAATGGTCAGGGCGGTGGCTTTGGCGGTGGTGCTGGAGGCTTTAGTGACTTTGGAGACCTTGGAGACATCTTTGGTGATATTTTTGGTGACATGATGGGCGGAGGCCGTGGTCGTGGAAGAAGAAGATCGACTGGGCGTCCAGGTAATGATTTACAAATGGGTGTTGAAGTAACTTTTGAAGAAGCTGCCTTCGGTGCGAAGAAGAAGATAAAAGTTAATCGACTTGCTGAATGTGGAACTTGTAATGGGTCAGGTGGAAAAAATGGATCAAAACCTACCACATGTGACATGTGTAACGGTCATGGTGAAGTTAGAAGGCAGCAAGGATTTTTTACTGTAGCTTCAACTTGTCCGAAATGTCAGGGAACAGGTCAAATGATTAGTGACCCATGTGGTACTTGTCATGGAGATGGAAGAAAGAAGAAACAAACAGAATTAGAAGTTACAATTCCCGCTGGGATCGATCATGGTCAAAGGTTGAAGCTTTCAAATGAAGGTGATGCTGGAGCTCAGGGAGGACCAGATGGTGATCTTTATATCGTCATTCAAATTGATGAACATGAAATTTTTCATCGTGATGGGTTTGATGTCCTCTACACAGTCCCAATTAGTTTCTCTCAAGCAGCTCTTGGTTCTGAAGTTGAAGTACCAACTCTTGATGGAAAAGTAATGGTAAATATTCCTGCTGGAACTCAATCTGGAAAGAAGATGAGACTTAGAGGGAAAGGTATCCAAAAGCTTGGAGGATATGGTGCAGGAGATGCAATATTAACGATTCATGTCGAAACTCCTACAAAGCTATCGAGTGAGCAGAAGGATCTCTTTGAGCAATTAGCTCTACTTGATCAGAGTTCTAATCCAATGAGTAAGGGATTCTTTGACAAGGTAAAGGATTTATTTCAATAGCTACGTCATAGTTTGGCTAAGGCCAAACTATTGGACTCTGCTATAACTCCCTTTGTACTGAGAAGATTCTATTCGAGCGTGAAAACTTGTGTGAGCTTCGAGCAACAGGAGTAAGTTAATAAAGTTTTTTCTTGAGTTCCATACATTTTTCTTTAACCATAATCTGTCCGCACACAGCTAGGTCGTCAAAAGAACCTTTGGTTCATTTTTTTTTGACGCCCGCGTGACGGTAAGGCTTTGACGTCAAAATGCTTAAGCATTTTGTACGCGGGCATTCTTTGGCTTTCATTTAACAATCTAAAATATATTCACAAAAATAATTCAGGCAGAAGAATTTGAAAAAGATTATTTTAATTTCACTGTTAACAATCAGTGCTATGGCAGCAAATGTACTTCCAACAGAAACGAGGTCAAAAACTGTTCAGAATGATTCACCGTTATCTTTAATTTGGGAAAAAAGAAAAGTGGTTGGTCTAAATTATGCTACAGGAGAAGATGAGTATAAGCCTAACTCTGGAACAACTATTACAGAATATGATTCAGTTTCCTATACTGTGGGACTAGGTTATCGTACAAACCTATTCAATGCTTCTTTAAGCTATAGTATTCAAAATGAAGATGTAAGTGTTTCAGGATCTCATACAGCTGAGTTTGAAGTAAGGTCACTGTCCTTTGAGTTTGGATATTTCTTATAATCCAATAAAAATTAGTAAGTTTAAGGCCGGGAATTACCTGGCCTTTTTTATTTCTTTCTTAAATGTAGAATAGAATCGTGGAAAATTTTAAGTACGAAGTTCTTATTATTGATGATGACCCAATTTCTAGGAAATTGATTCGTCGATCTCTGTCAGAATCAGAATTTGTTTGTCATGAAGAAGAAAACATCGGTGGAGTTATTGATTTTTTAATTGAGAATTCTCCTCACATAATCTTTCTCGATTTAAATCTGCCAGATATTAATGGTTTTGATTTCATAAAAGAGAGTCGTGACTTAATTCCTCGTGACTGTAAGTTAATTATCGTAAGTGGTTATGGAAAAAGTAAATTAATTCAAAAGGCATTTTCTCTTGGGGTTAAAGATTATATTGTTAAGCCGATTAGTCCAAATCAAGTAAAAAAACTAACGAGAGATTTTATTCGAGATCATATCAATTTGGAAAAGACATTTGATGACTATGAAATTGATGTCGTAGTGAAGGGGACACTTACAGGTCTTGGTGAGAATAATTTGATTGCACATCTTCCTGTGTCATTAGAATTTAATAAAAAAGTTGAAATAGAGTCTTCCTTTTTAGATATTATGCAAATTGAACAAAAGTCCTTTCTAGTAACGGATATCTTCGTGGATAAGACTTCTTCTCCAAAAAGTAATGTTTTTAAATTTGTTGGTCTAAGTCCCGCGGCCTTAAACCAAATTAGGTCTAAAATAATAAAATGGCCGAAGGTATTAGACTGAAATGAAAAAGATTCTTTTTGTTGATGATAGTGAAATTCAAAGGAAGTTGATAAGTAGAATCTTAACGAAAGAAAAAGTAGAGCATGTAAGTTGCGAAACAGTATCAGATTTTATTAGTGAGGCAGAAAATAAGAAGTATAGCGCTTATATAATAGATCTTAATATCGAAAAGCCTGGGGATGGTCAGCTAATTATTCAAACTCTTCGAAAGGTTGGCGATCAAACTCCTATCATCGTTGCATCATCAAGTATAGAAGATAGTGCTATAAAAAAGGCTATTAATAACGGTGCGAATGATTACATATGCAAACCAATTGATAGGTCTCTTTTGATTTCAAAAATTTCAAATATTGTTGATTCAGTTGAAAGAAGAGTGACTCTTCCAGTTTTTCGAATTCCAAATATACCAGGAAATGATTGTCAGGTTCGCTTTAAAACTCGTGTTCGTTCAATTAGTGAAAGGGAGTTGATTCTTAAGTCACGGACCTATTTTTATAAGAACTCAAAAGTGTCTATTGATAGTAAGTTTTTTGATCTAATTGGAATCGAAAGAGATTTGATTGAATTAAAGGTCGATCGGTGCGTGAAAATAAAAGATAGTAATGAGTACTTAACTGTCTTATCATTTCCTTTGGATGATGAACTCTTGTCTAAAATTAGGTTTTATTTAAGTAGTGTAGAATAAAAGCTGTACTTTTGTTGAGAGGATAAGAAATGAATGAGCTTGCGCGAAGAACAACTTTGAAAAAATGTTGAAGCGTTTTTCTATTGGATGATAAGGATCTACTTGTAGGATGTGTAGCTGTGAATAGAGGTCCTTATACAGAGGATGATTCAATTGCACGATTAAGGCATTTGTATTTATCTCCCGGAAATCGTCTTAGTGGTTATGGCAAAGTATTAGTTGAAAAGTGATGGAGGAAATTAGAGGCAACTTTAAAATATTGAGACTTAAATCAGATAGTGTCTATACTGATTCAAATAAATTAAAACATCTCATGATCACGTGAAAACGCATAGAGTTAACTTGTAGTTCACTTATACTTCTATCATTTGAACTCAATAAAAATGTAAGAATAAACTCATATCTTCTTGTTGCTGCAATGTGCAGTGACCTGATAGACGTCCACAAGCTTTGTTGACGCATTAAGTTTGACAATATTGCACGGTTACTGTTTTATTGCTGGAACACAACAGGAGAAATTATGAAGTTAAAACTATTGGCAACAATACTTTTGGGCGTCATGACACTTAATTCATTTGCAAATGATTCACTAGTTGATCTAGTCGTGCCTTCACCTATAGAGGTTATGAGTAGAGCAGATATTGATGAAAATGGCTTTCTAGAGGGAGTTGAGCTTGAATTTGCATCTGAGATCTATGAAGATTCAATCATTGCGATCGCAAGTCTTGAGGGTGATGATGTGAAGTTTGCAAAGAGTATCTTTTATTATGTTTTAGCATATAAAAGAATACCTACAGTAAGCCAATTGGTTCAGTTTCATTATACTGAATCTGCTAGAGGACTAAAGATTGATTTTGCAGGGCTTCAAACATTTTTTAATATAACTTTTTTACAAATCTAAATATGGGGCAGCTTTCGCTGCCTTTTTTTTTCTAATAACCATACCTCTCTTGGTATAAATCTCACTAAGTGCTAGAATCTACTTGTTATTACTTAGGAAGATTTATGATTAATACATTTAAATTACTAATATTTTTAATCTTAGTTGGTTGTAGTGGAATTTCGATGATTTCACCAGGGACAGAAGATTTATATTCAAAAGCTTTTATGACTCAGATTGAGCAATATAAAAAGCAATTCTCAGTAGGTCAAAAAGAACAGGCTTTAAATAGTTTAAAGGCTATGAGTGAAGTTGAAATGCTTCCTTCGGAAAAAGCTTTAAGAAGAAATTTAATGGGTGTTATTTATTTTTCAAGTGAAGAGTTTGATCAAGCAATTTATCAGTTCAACTTAGCCTTAATGAGTTCGAGTCTTGATCGAAAACTAACAGCTCAAATTCATCTAAATTTAGCGAGTAGTTACTTTAAGTTAGGGGATAATGAAAAATCTCTAACAACTTTGAATAAGGCTGAATATCGAAACTTAATTGGTGATGAGTCTAAAAAGTTTCATTTACTTAGACTAACTCTTGCTAAGGAGTTAGCAATGAACTTTGATGCCCTCGACTCATTGATCTGGCTCTTAAAAGATGCTCCGGACTTAATGACGCTTAAAGGAAATAAGTACTACAGTGATCTGGTTAATCAATTTTTTTCTCTAGAAGAAAGTAAACGTCTGAGACTTGTACAGAGTTATTCAAAAGATAATTTCTTTGTTGTTGGTTATTTAGGTTATTTGGAGACTCAACACCTTATGACTCTAGGGCGTAACGAAGAGGCGACAGATCTTGGGGAATGGATTAAAGATAATTTTGAAGACAATCAAGAGTTACATAATATTCTCTCTATTTTTAAAGAAGAATTTAAAGATGTTTCAGTTGTGAGCTTGTCGACATTAGGTGTTGTTTTGCCACTTTCTGGTAAGAAAAAGGAATTTGGAAAAAGAGCACTAATTGGAATTGATTTTGCTCTAAAAAAAATTAAGGAAAAAACAGGTAAAGAATATAAATTACTTGTTCGAGATAGTATGGGAAGTCCGATACTTGGAAGAAAGATTGTTAAAGATCTTGTAGAAACAAATAAGGTTTCTTTAATTATTGGTGGCCTATTTTCTAATGAGGCACTGACTGAATATGAAGAATCGCGAAAATATAGAACTCTTTTTATATCACTATCTCAAATCTATATTGAAAAAAGATTTAAAGATCATTTACTAATTGAAATACCAGGCTCAATTGAATCACAAATGTCACTATTATTTTCTGATAAGTTTTTAAACTTTTTTGGGCGTGATAGTGCAATTATCTTTCCAGAATCAGAACGTGGAAGAGCATATCTTGAAGAATACTGGCAGCTTGCAAATCAGAAGAATGTGAAAGTTACAACGGTTGCCTCTTATGACAAGAATAAAACTGATCAGACGGATACGATAAAAAAAGTTTTAGGCCTTAAATACAAAAGACAACGACAGGAAGAATTAGAACTATTGCAAGAAGTACATAAGCTAGAAGGTAAAACTTCTATTAGAAGAATTCAAACTCTTAAGCCTGAAGTCGATTTTGATTGGGTTTTTGTTCCCTCGTTTCCACAAGAGGCGTTGCAGATAATTCCATCTTTTGGCTATTTTGATGCTTTTAATGTTCCTATCATCGGTGGTCCAAGTTGGAGAAGTCGAGCCCTTTCAAGACAAAGTAGAAAACATGGAAAACTATTCTTTATCGATAGCGAAATTCCAACCAGTACTTCAGATTTCAATGTCGATTATAAGAAGGTTTATGGAACAGTTCCACGGCTTATTGAAATTTTAGGTTATGAAGCCATGACTTTAGCCGGTGAAGTTGGAAAACTTGGAGAGTTTGAGCAAAGGTCTGACTTGGATAAAGCCTTAGGAGAAAATGAATTTTTAAATGGTGTAACAGGAACCTTCTTTAAAAAGAATGGACCTCTATGGTTAAAAACAATGGATCTAATGACATTATATCGAGGAAAGACTTCTAAGTTAGATATGACAGTTGTTGAAGAAAAAGAATCAGAAGAAACTTCTTCTCAAGAGTAAAATAAAAAAGATAATGCACTTGTGGTGCATTATCTTATTTCTTAGCAGCAGAAATTCTTTTTAAAATTCTTGCTTTCTTCTTTGCTTGACCCTTTCTTCTTTTCATTTTTAGGGTCGTTCTTTTTCTACCTTCACCCATGATATCTCCTTTGATATTTTGCTAAGTGTTATAACTAGAACAAGAATACTAGAAAAAAATGGCCAATTTGACAAGGAATAGGGGCAATCTTGCAGTAAATTCTTGTCAATAAAAAGGTCTAAATGGTAAATTTTACTGAATTTCGAAATATGGATGTAGAAAAGGACAACTGGAATGTGCGCCGCAAAAAAAAAGAAAGCAACAAAAAAAGTTGCAAAAAAAACCAGTAAGAAAACTTCGAAGAAAAAAATTGCTAAAAAAGCAACTCAGAAGACTTCAAAAAAATCGACAAAAAAAATCTCAAGAAAGAAACCTAGCTTACTAACTCAAGATATTGACACAGCATTTATTGATGACCTTCAAATAGAAGGAAGCGCTAAGACTGGTCGAAAGCTTGGTGCAAATATCGAGGCGAAGAGAGCTGCTCTTCGCGCGAGAAGGATTCATTGGAATGAAGATAAGAAGAAAATTGCAATTGATATGCTTGAAAGATACACAGGTCATGACTTTGAGGATTTTCAGGAACAAATTATCTTAACAAACTTTCATTATTATATTGAAAGATTCAATGCTCTACTAGAAGATCACCACTATACACAAGGTTCTGCTTTTAAAGCTTCTTCATCAAAAAAAGCTAAGGTAACAATTATTGAATTTGGTGTTGGTGCTGCAATGGCTGCGCTTATTGGAGAATTGCTCTCTGTTGTTCAGCCAAAAGCGGTATTGTTTTTAGGTATGGCGGGAGCTGTTCATCCTTCATTGAAAGTAGGGGACTTTGTTCTGCCAATTGCTTCAATTAGAGCAGAAGGTGTAACAGAGCATTTCTTACCTGCTTCTGTTCCTGCACTACCTACGTTTAAAGTACAAAAGTTCATTTCTCAAATTTTAGTTGAGCATGGACATGATTATCGAACAGGAACTATTCACTCGACAGACTATCGATTTTGGGAATTTGATGAGAGATTTAAGTCGCGTCTGATTGAAGAAAGAGTTCTTGCTGTTGAAATGGAAACTGCAGCTCTTTTCGTCTCTGCATTCGTTAGTAAAGTTAATATAGGCGCTCTTCTTTTAATCTCTGATTGTCCGATGACAAGGGATGGAATTAAGACAAAGAAGTCGGCTAAAGGTGTATTCAAGAAATACACAGATATACACATCGAACTTGGTATTGAGGCTATGGCTGATATTGCTGAGAGAGGTGAAAACGTAAGACATTACCACTGGTAAAAGATAGAGGGATTTTAAAATGTTTAAGAAGCTATTTGATTTATTTTCTAACGATTTAGCAATCGACTTGGGAACTGCTAACTGCTTAGTATATGCAAAAGATAGAGAAATTATTGTTAATGAGCCCTCTGTAGTCGCAGTTCATCAAGGGTATAAAGGCGCAAACAAAGTTTTAGCAGTAGGTTCAGAAGCTAAGAAAATGCTTGGTAGAACACCAGGATCAATTAAGGCAATTAGGCCAATGAAGGATGGTGTTATCGCTGACTTTGAAGTAACCGGAGCAATGCTTAAGTACTTTATTCAAAAGTCACTGTCAGGCTCAAAATTAATTAAGCCAAGAATCATCATCTGTATTCCTTTTGGAATTACTCAAGTTGAAAAGAGAGCTGTAAAAGAATCTGCTGAACAAGCAGGAGCAAGAGAAGTATATTTAATTGAGGAGCCAATGGCGGCGGCTATTGGAGCAGGTCTTCCTATTACTGAACCAAGTGGAAATATGATTGTTGATATTGGTGGTGGGACTACCGAAGTTGCAGTTATTTCTCTTGGTGGTATTGTTTACTCTCAGTCAGTTAGAGTTGCTGGGGATAAATTCGATGAGGCTATAGCCTCTTATATTAAGAAGAAATATTCTTTATTGATTGGTGAAAGAACTGCTGAGCAAATTAAAATGTCGATTGGGAATGCATATCCATTTGAAGACGAAGTTAAGACGTATGAAGTTAAAGGTCGTGATCTAATTGCAGGTGCTCCAAAAATTATTGAGGTTACTTCTGATGAAATCAGAGATGCTCTTTCTGATCCAATCTCAGAAGTTGTCGAAGCGATTAAAACATCTTTAGAGAAAACCCCTCCTGAGCTAGCGGCAGATATCGTTGATAATGGAATTATTCTTGCTGGTGGTGGATCATTGCTTGCTAATCTCGATGTTCTTATTAAGGAGAAGACAGGTCTTCCTGTTGCTCTTGCTGAAGATCCATTAACTTGTGTTGTCAGAGGATGTGGCGAGGCGCTTAAGTCTATTGAACTGTTAAAGCAAGTTGCTACACTTTCGTAATTAGCTATGAGTGAAAATCATTTTCTACAACTTACGAGACAAGAAGTTTTACCTAGGTTGAATCAATCTGATAAAAAAATTGCGATAAAGTTATGGAAAGATATTGATCATTTCTATAGCTGTAGCATAAGTGCTTCAGATAATGAGTCAATTACTGTTGATGCCTTAGATGTACTGCCTCATCAAGAAAATACATACTTTGTTTGTTTTTCATTTCGAAATATGAACTACTATGCCAAATGTATTGTTTCAGAGCAAAATAAATTACTTCTTAATGAAGATATTTATCGATCTGAAAGAAGAAGAGATATACGTATAGTCATGTATCCTCGCTTTAATGCTTATTTATATTTTACATTTGATCAAAGAGAGTCGATAGAAGATGATAATGTTTTATCGTTCAACAAAAATAAAAATAAGGAAGACAAATTACTAAAAGACTATAAGAGAGAGATTGCAACATCACCGGAAATTAATGGTGAGAGAATTCTTGATATCTCTAATAATGGATTGGCGATAATTTGTTCTGCTTCTAGCTATGAGCTTTTAAATACGGTTAAGCCAGAGAGTGCTGTATTAGTTTTTAATGGGGAGAGAGTAGAAGTATCAGGAATTCATTTAATGTATGAAGTCGATTACATTGATCTGCGTTTTGAATCTATAAAAATGAAAAAGGTTGGATTAAAAATTAACGAAAATGAAAAAGTAAAAGAAATCGTATCTCGATATGATGATCAATCTCTTACTCTATCATCTCTAGATAAAGAATTTCAAATTTATATTGAAACTGAATAATGAAGATTTTAGTCATTTTTGCCATTCTTACATCATGCTCAATTCTCGAATCTAAGAAAAATTATTTAAAAAGATCAAAAACAAGTTTCTTGCAAAAAGAAGAGGGTGGAGAGTTTCGTTTGATAAAAGAGACTGGTTTTAACAAGGAAAAGGAATATGTTGTTAAGAGGATCGTTACGACAAATCAAAATGAAAGCAATATTCTAGAAAAAACTATTACTTTTTCCGTTAAAAAGCCTATTAAGAAAAATGTGCAAGGGATCTTCCCTAATAGATCTCAAGCAGAATTTAAGTTTCAAGATAATATTTATAAATCTAGTATGAGAATAATTGAAGGTGATTTGATTGTTTCATTAGATACTCCAGAAAAGAGATGGCAAGGACAAAGACAATTTAAATTACCTACAAAAGAGTCTATTATTTGCTTTTATCAAAATGTAATTGATTGTGCTAAGGTAACAGGATTCATGGATAAGGCTCTTGATTTAGGTTATGGAGTTATGAATCTCTATATTATTATTTCAAGTTATCCATTTTTTCAAGATCAGTTTTTAAACTTTAAGGATACACCAATTATTAGGTCTGAATTGCAATATGATGGAAAGAATAAGAGGGGAGAGTATCGCTTCTCGTTAAATGTTTCTGGACAGTCAATTTTTTACTTTTTAAATGATCAACGAAATCTAGTTAGACAATCATGGATTTCACAAAACTTTTCAAAAATTAAAATGTAAAAATATTTTTTCGAAATTAGGAAAAATAGTCAATAAACCGTAAAATATGTGAAATATTTGATATGATATTCAATAGCACGTGTTAAGGAAAAAAAATGAATAATCTTGGACAACTATTTATCACAGGAATATCGGGTACGAGTCTAACTGCTGATGAAAAAAACTTTCTAGAAAAAGAAGATATTGGTGGAGTTATTTTATTCGCTAATAATTATGAAAGTCCTGCTCAATTAGCAGAGTTAGTAAATGAAATACAAGCTTGTCGAAATCATTATCCATTATTCATTGCTACAGATCATGAAGGTGGTCGAGTGCAAAGATTTAAAGATGGATTCACAGTTTTTCCATCAATGCAAACTCTTGCTAAATCGGAGTCACCAAAATTATCATTTGAAGCCCACTCTATTATGGCAAATGAGTTATTAAGCTGTGGGATTAATGTAAACTTAGCTCCTGTATGTGATGTCTACAATAATCAAAACAATAAAGTTATAGGAGATAGAGCATTTTCAGAGGATCATGAAAAAGTATCTCTCTTTGTTTCTTCTGC
>CAWUIU010000055.1:0-12305 GCA_963922285.1 uncultured Oligoflexia bacterium
AACAATATGATGAAGAAGGTCACATTCAAAGAAGAGCTGCATTTTCAAGTGCTCAAAAGGCAGTTATAACATTCCAAGACATTATTGATTGGGAAGTAAAAACATGTGGCACAGGAATTTTTCATCGAAAAGAGAACAAAGTACTTTGGGATGATAAAATTTCACTTTTAGAAGATCTCGATTTTTTAATGTCACTAGGAGTTAACTCTCCTGGTGGCTATTTCCATATCCCTTATGCACTATTTGAGTATCGTCAACGCTACTATACTGATGGTCAATGCTCTCTTTCAAGTTTTGAAGACTTCGCTCATGGCTTTAAGGCGATCTATGATAAACACAGTGAAAAGCTTTGTTTAAAACCAGAGCCTTTCTTAGGCCGTTATGAGAAGTATATGCAATTAGCAAAAGATTTTGAAGAGGGATCAATACCTGCAATGAAAGACTACATTTTTAAATAGGAAACCTTATGAAATTATTACTGCCACTAATTATCTTATCATCAGTCGTTCTTGCAGACCCTAATAAAAAAATGATCGTTACTATCGATGACTTTTCAAGAGGGTCCAATTACCTAGGCAGAGCGAAGAAAAATAAATTGATCCTCAAGCACTTAAAAGATCATGGTGCAAATGGGTCGATCTTCTTTATCAACTGTAGCTCCATTGATAAATCGGAAAAAATCAATAAAAGTTATCAGAATCTTATTTCTAATGGCCACATATTAGGCAATCATACTTACTTTCATAAAGACTTAAAAAAAGTAAGTATACAAGAATACCAAGAAGATATCTCTAACTGCCAAAAGAAAATTAAAGAGAAGTTCTCATATACAATGAAATACTTTCGCTACCCATATCTAAGACGAGGTGATCAAAAGAAGTATCAAGCGATGACCAAGTACTTAAAAGACAATAAATATGTAGATGGCTTTGTCACAGTAGATTCTTCTGAGTGGTACCTATCAGGACTTCTTGAAGATGCCATTCGTAAAAAGAAGAAAGTTGATTTTGATAAACTTGGTGATTTCTATGTTATGACGATGATGGATTCTGTGAACTTCTATCATAAGAGAGCAAAGGAATTGAAGCTAAAAAAATTCGCCCACTCTCTTCTCATTCATGACAACGACTTGTCTGCTCTATACTTAGGCAAGTTACTAAAGCGTCTAAAACAAGAAGGATGGACTTTTATTTCAGCCAAAGAGATGTACTCAGCTAAAAATGAACTAAATCGTGAAATTAAGAATCACAATCATGGTCAAGGAAGAGTTATTGCCACACTCGAAGAGCGTGGCATTAAAGGACCAAGAAATGCATCTTGGCAGCCCATCAAAAAGATTAAAGCTGAAGTCGAAAGACTAAAGATCTTTCAATAGATTATAGTTCGTATGGCATCCCTGTATCAGGATCAGCAGCAACACTTGTTGATGAGTAAAATCCCATACGATCATAGATTTCACCGTCAATTGCGAAAGAAACTCTTACTCTATATCCTTCTTTATAAACGAAATGTAATTCCTTCTCTTCTAAGAGATCACGATATCCATCGACATCAAAGAATTTAGTTGTCTCTGTATCAGTATGCTCGAAGATTCCAAGTTTAATTGCTCTTGGCTTATCCACTGATCCATAACCTGAACGATACTTTCTACTTACGAGGTAGAAGTTCTCATATGTTCGACATTCAGCCTCTGAATACCAAGAATTTCGCATTGTAACTTTTTGTGTTCGCGGGCTTGAGAAGATAAATTCAGTTAGACCATTCTTAAGTTTCTTTCTTTTAAAAACAATCTCTGCAGTTTGCGTTTTATACTCATATTGAGCTGAATCACTGATGACAAACTTTTCACGCATACAGGCCATCTTTAAAGTGAAGTCTAATTTATAAAGACTTTCATCCAGAAGAAAACGAATTTCAAATTTAGGAACTGTTACACTTGCTGCAAAAGTCGCACTCGTCATTAAAATCATTAGAATCAGCTTCTTCATATAATCTCCATTAATGTGTAATAATTCATCTAATCAATATTGGAAGGAATGGTCAAGAAAAGGTGATTCGAACTAGACTAAACTTCTGATTTTACAAGAAGAGGTCAATCATTTAATGCGCATCCCCATCCTTGGGTCTATAATTCGAACTTAGATCTGATTTAATGCAATTTTTAATGGGGAATTGTATGTAGCAAAGTAAATATAACTCTTTGTATATTTAAAGTATGAGACTTCTTACTAATAAGTTTAAGCACGTTCTTTTAATAAATTTCATCTTCATATCTAATTGAAAAATTAGGTCGCTGTATAAGTCTTTTACAGTGACTTGTAATCATTTCAAGTTCACTCGTTCTGTTCATTATCTCTGGCATAATGTGAAGATATTGAGTTTAAAATAAATATGTTCAAGGGAGTTAAACAGTGAAAAAACTAATTGTCGGTTTAATTTTTCTAGGATCATTTTCTGCAACAGCTATGAACTGTGCAGAATCGATTGATCTTGTTTCAAATACAAGTAAAGACTTAGGAAAGCTGGAGTTTGCACTAATGTATCAAAGCAATGAACTTAGCCGCTTTCGTGTCATTAAAGAAGCTTTTATTAATAATCCAGATCTAGATACATTAAGTGGTGTATCAAGAAAAGATATCGATATTGAAATAACAAGAAAAGAGGAACGTATAAATACTCTAAGAACGGATATTTCTGAGTCAAGAGATGGATTAAAACGGATTAAAGATACATCAAAAAAACTTTGTGAGTAAAAATATAAAGATTAACTTCTTTATAAATTAAAATATAAGACCTGTTAAAGACAGGTCTTTTTTATTCAAGAACTTTTATGCATTTCTTATGCTGATTGGACATTAAATAGATTTCTTCAAACAAATATCTATATCAAAGAACATGAGATAATCCCTCCACGGCAATTTAGCTGAATAATCCAGGAGCGATTAAATGAACAATTCAAAATTAGTAGAAGTATTAGAGTCAGTTAATGAGATATCTACTCATGTAGAGTACGAGCCTGTTGAAGATTTGATTTATGAATTTCTAAGAGATCGTACACCGTTAACAGAAAAATCTTACCGTGCAGACTTAGAGGCATTCTTAAAGTTTGCAACCAAAGAGTTTTCAATACCTAGATTTTGTGAATCTAAATGTCATTTTAGAGATATAAGACGTGTTCACATTGTAAAGTACAAAAACCACCTAGAGACTTCTATCTCAACTAGAAAGCCTTCTTTTGCTCCAAATACTATCAATCGGAAGATATCGGCCGTGGCTAGCTTCTTCCAGTTTCTTTTAAGAAAAGAGCTTATAGATAAAAATCCAGCTGAGTTTTGCGTAAGACCTAAGAGACAAGCTCTTCAAGAGAGTCAGGCATTCCGGCTTTCATGATGAACGCTTAAAAGGAAAAAGAAAGGTTCAAAGATCCATAAGACTAAATCGCTCATACAGAGCAATCTATACAGTCAAAAAAGACTCTATTGAGTTTGTTTTGGTTGAGGAGGTTAAGAAACATGAGTATTAGAAAGAAAAGTAATGCCATTAAGGACTTAGTTAAAATTCGTAAAGGACCTCTTGTCTTTAAAAATCTTCTTCATTCAATCAGAACAACAGATGAAATTAGTCAGATAAAGTTTGCTGCTAAGTTAGCGAAGGCCTTAAGTCACTCTGAAGTGTTATTTGTAGATAAATCATTGAGGAACAGCTTCAAGAAGCTAATTTAAAGCTCAAGATCAAGGTTGAGGCAGCTTAGTTTTAATTTTGGGACATCTTTAATAGAGTAACAATGCACTTCCAATATGAAATAAGATTCCTTGTATTTTCTTATTTCTTCCTTAGAATTAATTTATGAACGATCTAAAAATTAATGAGTCATTAATAATGCCATGGAGTGTCTCTCTTGAAAGCGAAGAACCATTTGATTATCCATTTCATGCTCAATATGAAATAGACACTAAAAGTTTAACATATTTAGCAACTTTACACGAAAACAGTGAATCATCTGAAACTTTTAAAAATATAAAGCATCAAATTGAGAATAATCATATTGATTGTATAATCCTTGAAGGCTTTCCATTTTCGTTAGGGTATTCACCTGCTAATATGAGTAATTGGGCAGAGAAGCAAGGTTCTCATGGGGTTTATGATGGTTTTGAGACAGCATATTCCATAAAACTCGCAGATATTAATAGAGTAAAATATATAGGCGCTGAACCTGAAACTCATCATATTTTTGAAAAGGTTTTACAAAACGGATTTTCTTCTAAAGACATCGTTTACTATTTTTTTGTACAACAAGTTTTTCAAAATAAATGTAATTCTAGTTTAACTGAAGATCAAATAGAGAGTTTCTTTCAGAGTAATATTAGTAAATACAAGGAATATCTTGACTACTTGCCAGAATATTCTGATTTCTTAAGTTGGTATATGGAAAATAATCACGAGACATTTTGCTTTGGCTCTCTAACAGATAGCGTTCCAGCTCCATACCAAGATGGAAATCTGTTAACTCAACGAATATCTTCAGCTGTATGCATAGCCCGAGACCAATTTATCGTTTCGGTGATCAATGATATTTTTAATAAGTTCTCAAAAGTAGTCGTAATTTTCGGAGGGAGTCACTGGTCAACTCAAAAGAAAGCCTTGGAGAATGCATATGGCAAACCTAAAGTTTATAAAAGTTAAATTCATATTCTTTCAAAGAAACTAACTTCAATTAGAAAAATAATTTATTAAATAGATTGGACATTTTTTTACAAACAAACGTATAAGAGCAATCCAGCTTCCTTCATAATTAGAAAGTCGAATGAGTAAGAAAGTTAGGTTTTAGATGAACAAAAAGCGAGAGACCTACTACAGCCTCTCATCCATCCACTCTAAAACATCATTTCTTAATCGATAGATTTGTACAGCTGCAGCTCTGTGACCCATTTGAAAAGTATAGAGCATTGGCTCATGACCAGTCTGGTAGATCTTACTCCAAAGCTTCCACTGATTAATAGTCGGCACTGAAGTATCCTCATTGGCGATAATCATAGCGACATTTTCTAAGTACTTTGAATTCACAACAATACTTGCATCTAGTTGAATCTTATTTCGTAATATAGTTTCGTATGCTTTTTGAGTTTTTAATCCTAAGAATTCCATATGCCTTTCTCTGATATCAACAATAATCTTATGTTCAGAATATGCATAAATTGCAGGCATATCACTTCCAGCAACTGCAATGAACATAGCCTTAAATCGGTCATCAGTACCAAAGAGCATTGATGAGCGTATTCCACCAAGACTTGCGCCGACTAAGCCAATATTATTTCTATCAAACTCGAAAAAGCCATGAACATAATCAATTAAAAGATTCGTAAGCTTTAAGCTTGATCGATTGATGTCTTCAATTTTTTGAAATGATTTCTCATCAACAATGTCTAATCTAACTTCTGTCATTGGAATAAGCACATGATAACCCTTAGATTGTAAGAACCTGGCCATCCCTCTTTCCAAAACAGTCTCCCCTAATATATTAGGAGTCACCACGATTAATTTGTTTTTTACATTCTCAATTGCCTTGTGAAATTTAAACTCAAAGTTAACAATTGATTTTAGATTTTCATTTTGATAGCTAAGTACACCTTGGCCCTCATAGACATTCTTATCAACAGGAAGACTTGGATCAATCTGATCGATAGCTTCAAACTGTGCAACTGATGACGAGCCAATAGAGCTGCTATCAAAAGCATAAGAACTTATAAGAAAGACAAAGAATACAAAGCCCTTTGTTAAAGACTTCATATTACCTCCATTACTTTTTGTACGAGAAAAAGTATTGGAGACATATCACAAAGGCGCCAGATCCGTCACCACAAACAGTATAAGTGTATCTTTTTTTCACTAGTTAAATGGAGTTTTGAGTATCTCACTAGAGTAATATCTATTTAGAAAATCTTCCGTACATTGCTAACACAATGTTCTCCCTGCAATTATTAACACTTTACGGCTGAGAAATAAGGTCAATAAATTCAGAAAGATCCTCGTCGATTAAGCTTGAATTCAGTTGGGTTATATAGAAGTTTTCTTCCTTAAATTCTTTCACTTCAGTAACCTTTAACCCCTTGATGTTTTTAGTCATCCAATTTGACACCATAGCAATTCCAAAACCTTCTCTTACTAGTTTTAATTGAGCAAATGGAGTGTCGATATAAGAGATGAGTTCAGACTTTTTTATTCTCTTCTTGTAGGCATAATTGATAATATAATCTTTATCTTCTACGATAATCCAGCGGTATTGATTTAATTTTTTTAGATCTATTTTTGACTTACTAATGATCACAGGTTTTTCAGATAGCCACTTTTTCGATGTGAGAAGATCCGTCTGTATATTCCTATTACTTAAGCCTATATCGAGCTCTCCCCTTTCCATCATAGTGACAATCATTGATGGAGAGCCTGTCGTAATCTTAAAAGAGATCCTTTTATTATGTTTATAGTGACGAGATATTGCTTCGGCTAAAAATCCATCTAAGATTGGACTTAAGACACCTATACGAATAAGCTTGGGCCTTGATTTATCAAGAATTGAATCTGTCTTTGAACGAAACTGATTTGCCGCGAGATATAACTCCTGCCCCATGGCAGTCAACTCAACCTGCTGAGGAGAACGGATAAATAGTTGATACCCTACACTCTCCTCAAATAATCTAATCTGGCGACTAAGTGCTGCTGGAGTAATGTTTAAAGATCTCGCGGCAATTGAAAAATTTAAAGAGGTGCCTGCTGCTAAGAATGCATCCAAATATCGATAGTCCATAAACCAAGTTTAAATAATTTAAACATAAAAGCAAATATATTTATATTTATTACATATCTATTTTCGAATATAAAGATCTTACTTTTTAACGAGGAGAAACGAATGAAAATATTAACAATGCTACTACTAATGACATTATCAACAAGAGCATCAATGAATTGCTATCCTGCCTATGAAGACAAAATAAAAGCATTGAAAATCAGTATTGCAAAATCTCAGGATATACTCAGAGGAAGCAGTATTACAGGCGCATCAACCAATATTGCACTCTACACTGCGGGTCTTGGAAACCCAGCTGGCCTTATTGGGACAGGTATAGGGATCGCAACAAGCTACAGTATTCTAAGGGCAAAGAAAATTAGACTTAAGAATCTAATTATCGTAGCCAGAGCTTACGAATACACAACTGGTGATACGACAAATGAATTTGCTTTTCACAAACTACATCAAAAAGTTGCTAATGAAATAGACATCGAACTCTTTGAAAACTCTCTTATGAAGCAAATGGAAGAAGGCCATCTTTGTACATATGACCTATCTCTAGATAAGTATAAGGTACATAGTTATCGCTCATTCAAAAGAAGGATAAAGCGAGCAATTAAAGAGGATTCGCAAAACTCCAATGCAAGATAGGCTTAAACTTCTAAGTCCATTGTGACTCTTTGGTAAAACAGTCGAATACTAACCGGAAAAAAGAATGCCCAACTTATTGAAATTGCGAGATAGTAATAATGACTCAAGGCCTCTATATTTGATAGCTTAACGCCACCATAAAATGCAAAAGCTCCACCGACGGCACCCATCAAAGTTAAGAGCCAGGTTGGCTTATTGCTTAAATAATTAAAAGCATCACCATAATAGCAAAGGAACACAAGATACAGGGCATTCAGCCACAGCGGCAGTGTGTCCTGGTTATAATTGACCAGACCCAAGTATTCAAGGCCAATTTGCTCAATAAAGCCATACAGACTAAACCCTACTAGAAAAAGCAGATAGTACTTAAACTCAATTTTTGGTCCATAAAGAAAGTAATTGCAGATCGCAAAGAAAGCAGCGCAGAGATAAACATAGAGATTTAACTGTGCTCCAAAGACAACTGCAATATACCAATATGCCTGTAAAAATATTAGTTTTGCTACTAACATACTTTTATTGTAATCTATTATCGATAGACAGCAATAAGACAAAAGGTAGTAATGGAAAATCAAGTCGCTAGACCAAGCAAGCTAACACAAGTTTTTGACTCTCACTCTATCCCATTTGGATATCTCCTATGGATATTCGGATTTACTGGATCACACCGCTTCTATTATGGAAAACCTGTATCAGGTACAATCTATCTTTTTACTTTTGGTCTCTTAGGAATTGGTTGGATCATCGATCTTTTTCTTATCCCGAAAATGGATCAGGATGCTGACAATAAATACACAACAGGAGCTTATGACTTCAATATCGCTTGGGTTCTTTTAACATTCTTAGGAGTTTTTGGAGCACACAGGTTATATTACGGAAAATTAATTTCTGCGATAATCTACTTTTTCACAGGTGGCCTCTTCTTTATAGGTGTCATTTATGACTTCTGGACATTGAACGATCAAGTCTCTGAACAAAATCGTCTCGGTCCACCTCTTTATCGAAACTCATAAGGTATCCGTTTACTTTTAAATTATAAGCATTGGAATAATTCAAGAGTGTGCATGAGCTGGTAGTCAGGTAAGCGACTCCCTTTTAACTTACTTTTTTGTGCATATAACTTAGCTATTTTCTTTTTATTTTTATTACGACATTTCGTAAGTTTTTCATTGACCGCTAACTCATCTTTAGTAAACTCCCACTTTGGTACTTGGTCGTATTCAGGGATATAGTAACCTGGAAAATCTTTAATCTTTCTCTCCCAAAATGGCAGCCTTTCAATTTTTTTATACTTATCTGGCTTGCGGGCTAAGTAGACGTTTGGTCTAATACCATCACCTTGGATATACGTGCCACGAGGCCTTCGATTAAATGACTTTGTATGAAAGAAGAATAAGTCACTATATTCATCGAGATAAGATATTTCAGAGAATTCTCTCTTTCCCCACTGTGCATAACCCTTACCAAACGATCTCTCACCAAAAACTAAGGCTCGTCCCGCGTCTTGAAGAGCAGCAGTCGAAATCTCACTTGACGATGCACTCCAACGGCCAAGTAAGACCACAAGTGGAGTTGTCGTATCAACTGAGCGACGACTTTTAATATTATCAATCTTGGTAAAACGAGTTGGTTCTCTAAAGTCAGTTTCTAAAATTTCTCGCCTAACAATTACTGAGTCATCTTTTAAAAAGTGATCACTTAAACAATAGGCAGAGCTCGTTGCTCCTCCTCCATTAGACCTTAAATCAATTATAATTCCATTATAGGGTTTATTCTTTTCTAGGATTTCACGAAAGTCTGAACAGAAATATTGCCAATAGAAACGATGAATAATTAATTGGAGATAACTCTTTCCATTATAAGCATGCTTCACAAATTCCATATCACTAAAAACAACTTTACCACGTGGAATTTTTAAGATTATCTCTTTCTTATCACGTTCTAACTTAAGCGTTACAATCGTTGCTTCCTTACCTTGAATGAACTTTTCATCAGGCATTCTTCTTAAATTTACGAAACTAAAAAAGTCACTATCCTCATCTTTTTTGACAGCTTTAATGATATCACCAGCAAATACACCTGCTTTATAAGCGGGGCCATTCTTTATTACTCGAACAATGTGTAAACCATCTTTATCTCTTCTTTGTGAAATCCCTATACCAACAATTGACGTATCTGAGTTTTCTGAATCATAAGTAGCTTCTCGTGGCCTTAAATAAGCTCGGGGATCAACCTTTACCCTTAAGTAACTATTGTATGCAATCGCAGCAAAATACCTCTCCTTGTTTGGAGTAAGTCTTCCTATCTTTCTTAAATGAATAAGAATTTCATTTATTAAAGATTGAAAAGGTACCCGAGAAGATATGTCATTAAGATGCTTGGTCCAATTACCTCTCATTCCACGATTTGCATTTTTGTAATTTTTTGCCAAGTAAGTTGCGACCTCATCTTTTTTATCTTTAAAATCTTTAACAAAGTAGACTCCTTTCATCTTCGATTTGATAAAGTCAGGTTTTAAACTACCCTTAAAAGGCTCTTGACCTGCAAACATAAACCAAGAATTATCAGTAAAAGATAACAACACATTAACTGCTTCGGAGCAGCCAAAGTAGTTCATGCCACTCTCATAGCAATTCTCGTCATTTAATTCCTTAAATGCCCACTCCCAACTAAAATTAGTCTCATCCCAGTACTCATAACTTGTTTTATAGACAGAAGTTCGACTACACGAAACTGACATAAATATTAACAAAATCAAGGATATACAAGTTTTCATGACTGACCTTTTACGCAAATGTAATAACTGAATTATGAAAGTATAGCTCTTTGACTTCGAAGTTTAAACAAGGCTCATTGTTTTCACCAAAAATTAGATAGATCATTAAGTAACAATCTAAATTGATTTTCAACATAACCGTCAATTTAACTAAGGTTTTCCAGACATTTGTCGATAAGCTGACACCTGGCTAAACAGGAAGAATTAGGAATACCGTGAAAGAAAGTTTAATCCTCGACATGTTTTATTTTTTTGGTGCAAGCGCATTGTGTGTGCCTTTCTTTAAAACACTTGGTCTAGGTAGTGTTCTTGGTTATATCGTAGGTGGAATAATCCTTGGTGAACATGCTTTCGGACTTTTGAAAAATGGTACTCACATTCAGGAAATTAGTGAGATTGGAATCATTCTGCTTCTCTTTGTGATTGGATTAGAACTTTCAACAGAAAGATTGTCTCGATTGAAAGAGAATATTTTAAAAGACGGTCTTACACAATTTTCGATAACCACAGTTCTCGTTGGATGTATCTTAAAAATGTGTGGTCTCGATACTATTCCATCCTTTTTACTCGCGATAGCCATCGCACTTTCTTCAACGGCTTTTGCCCTTGTTCACTTAAAAGAGACGAATCAGTTAACGAAGAGTTATGGCCAGTCCTCAATTTCGATTTTACTCTTTCAAGATTTAATCATTATTCCTGCACTAACAATTATTCCATTTCTAGCGAGTACAACGATTACAAACGATACTATTACAATGTCAATGGTCATGCAAAAAGTTTTACTTTCAGGTGGTATGATTCTATTTGCTAAGTATGCCCTACTTCCAACTTTAACGTGGGTTCACAAAAGTCAGTCGATAGAAATATTCATTGCAACAACGATGCTCTTCATCTTCGCTGCAGCACTATGTATGCAATTAATTGGACTTTCCAAAGCCGTTGGGGCATTCCTTACAGGGATTTTCTTATCTAACACAAATTTTAAAACAGATATCCACAAAGTAACTGTTCCACTAAAAAGTATGTTAATGGGTGTTTTCTTTATGGGCCTTGGTTTAGCACTAGACTTAAGTTACATAAAAGAGAACTTCCTACAAATTGTCATGGTGACAACTCTTTTCATGAGTGTGAAATTTGGAATATTACTCTTAATGGGGAATTATAAATTCAAGAATTGGACGTCATCTCTAAAGCTAGGTGTACTACTTTCACAGGGAGGAGAATTTGGTCTTCTCATTATCACATCTGCCTTAGGTCATAAACTAATAACATCACAACTTGCAGAAATGGCAACGGCTTGTATTACCCTTAGTCTGTGTGTAACTCCTCTGCTTGCAAAAGCTTGTGATCATTTCTCAATGGAAAGTTTAGAAGTTCAACCGCAACAATCAAATGATGAAGGTGAAGAAATTATAGCTAATGATAACTCTAAGGTAATACCTCTAGTAAAGCCGGAAAGCACATCAGAAGTAAAAGAAAAAACTGCTGCTTAATTACTATCTTGCTCATCATAGATTTCAAAGCCAATCATATGCTCAACTACATCCTCTAAAGTTACAATCCCAACAAAGCAGCCTTCATCATCTATTGCAGCAGCCATATGTTCACGACGATCAAGTAATCTTTGAAACAAAGAAGCAACCCCTGTACTTTGAGGAAGAATAAGCATTGGTGTCATGATTTCATTTAGACTCATTTCACTACCATTAATACTTTCTTCAAGAATCCTTACTCTAAGAACAAAGCCCTTTAAGTCATCCTTATTTACACCTTTAATAGGTATGCGAGAAAAGCGTGTCTTTCCAAGCTCAATCCTTGCCTCTTCAATTGAGAGGTTTCCAGATAAACTAAAAACATTAGCAGCAGAAGTCATAATATCTTTCATTTGCAAATTTTGGAACTTAACAAGTTCATTTATTGCTCGATGTTCAGTTACAGTGAGTACACCTTGGGATAGACCCATATCTGTTGTTGCTTTTATTTCCTCTTTTGATATTTTTATTTCTTCAGCTTAGAATAAAAGCGAAACTTTCTCTGACAACCAAACAATTTGGTATGAAAGAAAGAAAATTCGCTTAAGTATTCTATTTGCAA
>CAWUIU010000056.1:0-12304 GCA_963922285.1 uncultured Oligoflexia bacterium
GATATTATCTGGCCAGTCTAGGTCATCGAGGTCTTCAAGAAGCTTTTCTGCGTATTCAGTAATCTTTAGCATCCACTGCTTCATTGGTTTTCTAATGACTGGATGGCCACCAACTTCTGATTTACCATCGATAACTTCTTCATTTGCAAGAACTGTTTTTAATTCAGGACACCAGTTAACAGAAATCTCATCTTCAAATGCAAGACCCTTGTTATAAAGTTGAACAAAGATCCACTGAGTCCACTTGTAATAGTCCACACTTGAAGTAGCAATCTCTCGGTCCCAATCATATGAGAACCCTAGAGCCTGTAGCTGTCTCTTAAAAGTAGCAACATTATCTTCAGTAATTTTCTGTGGATGGATACCAGTTTTAATAGCGTAGTTTTCTGTTGGCAGACCAAATGAATCCCAGCCCATTGGATGAAGAACATTATGTCCGTTCATTCTCTTATATCTTGCCATGATATCTGTGGCCGTATATCCTTCAGGGTGGCCAACATGAAGTCCTGCACCGGAAGGGTATGGAAACATATCAAGAACATAGTATTTAGGTTTAGTTCTATCTGTTACATCAGTTTTGAATGTTTTGTTATCAAGCCAAAACTTCTGCCATTTTTTTTCAATTTCATTAAAGTTGTATTCCATGAATATCCCTTATGTTTTTGCGCTTGGTCATGAGGCGACCGGATTCCTTTACAAGTCGCAGTATCCTAGCAAAAATAATAGTAAAGTTCCACGGAGAAACAATGAAAAACTCGAAATGCTTAATAGCGTTATTCACTCTTTTTATTTCAACTCTATGCTATGCAAAAAATAGTGTCGACATCATTCATACAGTGGGGCCCTTATCTGTTATTGAATTGGAGCTAAATAATAAGAAATTTAAGTTTCTTCTCGATACCGGTTCGAATGCAAACTTTATAAATCCAAATATTTCAAACGAGCTTGGTCCTGTACTTGTACGTGATAAAAATCTGGATACTAAGGTGAATACCTTTGCGAAAAAGTCAACGTCCAAAGGGTATCTCATGAGTTTCAACATTGAAGATTTATCTTTCAAAAATATGAAGACCTATGAAAGTAAAACTTCAAAGTTTACCAAGAAGTATGATGGCTTTAATTGTTGTGATGGAATTTTAGGAGGAGAGTTTATTAAGCATTATCCTTTGAAAGTTAATTTAAAGGATAAGAAAGTTTCATTCTTGAAGCGTCCCATTAAATCGAGCCTAAAGCCTATGGATATTGAGGTTGAAGGATTTAATACATATACGAAAAAATGTTCGTATATGGGACAAGAATTGAAAATTAGAATTGATTCTGGTAATGAGTTGCCTTTAATTTTTCAAAAATATGCGACAGAAAAATTAATGCTCAAAGAGCAACTCTTTAAAGCTGGCTATAATGGAAGTGGTTTAGCTTTCTTTAAAGTACCTTTACTAAAATGTGGAAACTTTGAATTTAGAAATCTTATGTCTTCTTTTTTTGCATCTGGATCAGGTGCTCTGTCCCAGTCAGTAATTGACATAAATGCAGGTGCTCACTTATTAGGCGATGAATATATTCTCGATATTGATAAGAAAAGAATTTATCTTTCACAAAATCCATTACCATTTACTGCAAAAGTAAAAACTTATAAATTAAATCCAAAATTTAAAACGTTTAGCGGTGATCCATCAATAATTGATCAAACATTGGCACTGACAGCAAGTGCTTGTGCCCAAGAGGGAAATAGTGGTGAGTGCTTAAAGTTAATGTGTACTTTATCAAATGAGAACGATCTGTGTACTTTCAATGAAAGAGGAAATGCTCTTTATGATTTTATTACCTATCGATTTCCGATTAAAACGCCAGACTGCTCTCCAGAAAGGCTTTTAAGTGAACTTCGATCTAAGCCTGCACGATATAATTTTTGTTGGTACAAACTCTATCAATTAAATAAGCCAATGGATAAGGACTCTTTAAATTTGCCAATTGGTGTGGACTTTAAAAGGTTTGAAGGTGATATAAGGCCATTTGATGTGTTACAAATAAAGTCGCCAATGAAGTTAACGCAGCAGTATTATTGTTTTGCAATTTATAAAAACCTTATTGATTATAAAACTCTTCCTGCAAATCTCTTTGCTCTTTCAATTGAGGGGCTTGCTTATCATGGACATGAAATTAAAGATTATAAAAAGTGGCTGACAACTTCAAAAGCTAAGGAATGTGTCGAGCATTTAAGTCAAAGTTTGAATATAAGACCATCTCAAAATATTAAAGTTAAGAATTCAGTTCTCATAAATCCATTTACAATTCTTGGCCATGGGGTAAGAGATTTTAGTAAAAATTTAAAGAGAGTTCTCAATCATGAGTTTTTGCATCTCCTTTATGCTAGTTCAGAAAAGTATCAAAAACGTGCTCAGGTAGAATGGTCACAACTAAGTGCAGAAAAACAAAATGAGTTTAAAAAGAAGCACCCATCTTATGACTTTACGAATCAAAAAGTGCTTCTAAAAGAGTACTTTTCTTATGAGTATCAGAATAGTCTAGAAAAACTATAGTGTAACGCATTGAGTAGACGTAAAAGACGATGGACAATTTATTCATTAGAAAATATAATTTCCACATATTAGACATTAAATTTTGGAGATGAGATGACACGTCTTGTTGTGTTTTCCTTATTCCTAGTAGGTCTTGTTTCATTAATGAACCTTTCTAGTTATAAGAATGTAGAAGTAGATAATACTAAGTTTGACATGGAAAAAGTTGAAAAAGCTCATGCAGACTTAAAGAAAGAAAAAATTGCTCTAGCTAAGCAATATAAAGAAGCGATAACACCAAAAATTATTTCTGATGATGTTGTAATCGAAGTAAAGCCACTTGTTGAATTAACAACTCCACAGCTTGAAAGGGGTCATGCTCTTTACAAGCAGTGTATTACTTGTCATGCAAAAGATGGGTCAGGTAAGAAGGCTAACAAAGCACCACGTATTGGTGGACAGATGGCATGGTATACTGAAAAGCAACTTCTTGATATGAAAAACGGTATTCGTATTAATAAGAATATGGCTCCAATTGTAAAAAAACTATCAGAACAAGATATTAAAGATCTTGCGGTCTATAGTTCATTACTACCTTGGAAGTCAGAGTAACTTAAAAAATTAAATTAAGAAAAATATAAGGCACCAGAGTACGGTGCCTTTTTTTTTGAAAAAACTCTGGAGTAAACGATGACAATTTATTCTTACTTTAATTATAAGCCTGAGATTGGAGAGGGATGCTTTGTTGCCAACAGTTGTGATCTTATTGGTCGCGTAAGGCTTGGAGCTAATTCAAGTCTTTGGTATCAAGTTGTTGCTAGAGGTGACGTAAATTATATTGAGGTTGGAGAGAATACAAATATTCAAGATCTGACCATGCTTCATGTGATAGAAGATATACCACTTATTATTGGTAAGAATGTGAGTGTTGGCCATAGTGTAATTCTTCATGCTTGTACCATTGGTGATGGGTGTCTAATAGGTATGGGGGCGAAGGTTTTAGATGGTGCCGTCATAGGCGAAAATTCACTTGTTGCAGCCGGAAGTGTCGTTCCTCCTGGAAAAATTTATCCATCAAATAGTTATATTATTGGATCTCCTGCGAAGTTGAAGCGTGAGCTAACAGCTGAGGAAGTTGATAAGTATTCAAATCATTACAAGAATTATCTCGAGACTAAAGATGAGTTTTTGAGCTCCGTAAAAAGTGTCTAAAAAATTTACGTCAGTAACAATATCTGCAGAGATTTGCCTGCGTGTTTTTTTCGCCCGTGTGACGTTACCTGCGGGCAAGCTCCGGGGTTAAAGAGCATAAGTATTAGAAGAAGCAGGCCTTCAGGCTATCAAGAAGCAGGTGAAGAACTTTCTTGTCGTGCTTTTTGTACATGTCCCCAAAGATGTCGTGAAGCTTAATGTCTTTATTCATTTTACGACACTTAAGTAATTCGATGACAAAGTCTTCTGTTACACGATAAATGATAGTGATTTTACTTAGGTCCTGACTAAGGGTTTCACTAAATCCAATTCCGTTTTTATTGCCATGATGTTCAAGAACGAGAAGGTCGGTTTCAATAGGGCAGTCTTTAAAATTTTGAATGAGGTCAAATGCGTCCCTTGAATGTGACCAGACAGTTTGCTTTTGCTCCTCGCTTAAGTTTGAAGCATCAAGCTCCTCCTTTGTTGTTATAAAAAGCATCTCTGGTTCTGATAGCGTAACATCAGCGAGCAGGGTTAGATAGGTTATGATTTCTTCATGCTTTCTAGTAGCCCATTTCTCTTTCTTTAAAATTTGAATAGCTAGCATAGAGATCATGTGTGCTTTTTTATAATAACTTGAAGCTTTGGAGTTTAACAAATTGGTGATGATTTTAACGTTTTCGTCTTTTTTATTATCAAGGGTTTCATTGATGGTTTGAACAACACCCTCAATCAGTTGAGTTGAAGTAGAGTTGAAACCAATATCTTTTAGCATCATGATTGACGTATCAAGAGATTGACCAGCAACATCTGGAGAAAATCCCTTTTGCATTTGCATGTATAAATCGTTAGAGACAGAGTTTAAGAACTGAGTCTTTTCTTCTGTCAGTATCTTTGCGTATTTTACACCTTTGTTAATATAATGTTCAATCTGCTCTTGGTTGGTTTTATCACCAGCTTTAATAAGTTTTAAATGGTGAGGAACGCCATTCTTTTTAATCTCAATGAAGATATCACAAATTGGTGTATCAACACCACTTAGGATTTTAAATGGGAAACCAGCAAATTCGTTTTCTGCTAGAGGTTTTGTTGAAATAAGAGACTTGATGACATCTTCCCACTGGTCAGTATGATAGTTTGACCAACCTTCAGCTTTAAATTCCGTATTATTTGAAAATATTATTTTATTACTAATTGTTTCGAGCTCGGTTAGGTTAAGCTCGTTCACCCGAGGTTCGTCAATGATCAGAACATCTGGTTCTCCAGTAATGCTAATTGTGAGAATTAAGTTTGATGAGTTTTCTTCATCGAAAACTTCAAGATCCTGTATACCACTTAAAGCTGTCTGAATTAAGTTGGATAGACCATTATTTTTTATGCACGTGAATACTTTCATCGATGAGCAAATTCCATATCGCTTTATTGAACATCTTCATGATGAGCAACTTGAAAAATTACATATGGTTGGATAATTAAATATTTAAACTCAGTGTCTTCTTCATTCCATTGAGCGACTTGTTCTTCAGTTGGCGGGGTTAGTTTTTGTTCGTTAATCCACTGCTTGATGTATTTAGACTCATCTCTTGCCATGGCAACTCCTACGGCTAAGAGCTCAAGATCGTGAGATATTAAAAATGCAGCATTTCTTTCGTGATGAGGAGATAAAAGTTCCCACTTTGTATTATCAATGTCCGATTTGAGCTTCTCGTAGAGACTCTCTTCTTGCGAAGGCTGGTCACTCATTGCTTTATCCTACGTATTTGTAAAGGCTTCTAGGTCTTTTTTGGTTTTCTCTTCAAAACCATCACTACCATAGACAAGTCTAGCACAGTCTTTTAGTTGCGTCATTAGGGCATCATTTGGCTCATTAGAGTACTGCTTAAGAAGTTCAAAGTACTTCCTTTCTGTATCAGTATTCTTATTTTCTCTTCTTCGATACATTGGAGTAAGTAAGAAAAGTAAGGCTAGAATAACGGTCATTGAAATTACAATATGATAAATCTTCATGAATTCCTCTCAGTAGTCGAGTAATAAGATTGTCTATTTTCCATAAGATAACAAATTTGCTAGCATTCCTCTACATAAATGCAAGGGTACCCATGAATAATATAAAAAATATTTGTTTCTTAGTTATATCTCTATTATCGATCTCAAGTTCTTATGGAGCGAGTAAGGTTAGTATGTCATTTGCACTAGGGTATCAGAATCAGTCATTGATCGAAGGAGCAAGTTACTGGTCCGGCCCATCAGCATTTGTTGGTCCAAGTCTCACATTCTTTGAAAAATTGCATTTAAGAGGACCATCATTAGTTTTTGAACCATTTGCGAGAGGATCTAGTCATTCATTAAGTATCTACACTCGCTATTTTAATGACGAAGATCCTATGATTGAACTTGACGACACAGAAAGAACATATCGAAATGAAAGATCTGATTCTTTGCCGACTGGGTTTACTTATCGCTATAGCTTTGGGGACAGAGGTCGTTTTTCTATTGGAACGAGAGTTCAAACAGAGCTTATTGATTACACAGGTCAGGTTTATGAGATAAATGCATCGATGAGAATATTGCCATTTACAAGATTAAGTTTAAAACAGACCTACGTAACAAATGATTCGGCAAAGTACTTCTACGGTAATGAGTCTGCTTCAGGTGCTGGTTTTTCAAGGTATGGACTATCTATTTTTATTCCATTTTTTCCTTTTGGCGGGAAAATGCGAATTGCTATTGATCAAAGTATTATTAATCAAGGAATCTCTCGTCACGCTTACTATGTAAGAGGTGATTATAAGAATTCTCAAGCAGTCGTAAACATTTTCTGGCGACTTTTCTAATCCTCAGGGAAGTTCAGATTGTCTAATTTACCATTCTTATGATGTTCTAAAAGTGACGCAAGTTCTGGTGGAAGAGGACAGGCTATTTTTATCTTTTCACTTGTGTAAGGATGAATAAAAGATAACTCGTAAGAGTGAAGGAAGATTCGAAAGAATTTGTGATGAAAGCGAAAGAGCTTGTTTACTTTTCCATTTCCATACTTTGTATCTCCAACGAGATTATTCATTCTTCTTGAAAAATGTTTTCGAATTTGATGCATTCGGCCTGTTTTTATCAGAACATCGACAAGTGCGAAGTCTTCACTTTGATGTATGGTTTTATAATAAGTTGTTGCTTCTTGGCTAATTCCTTTGTCGTTAGTTAAAGGAAAATTTAACATCGCCTCTCTCTCAGTTTGTCCTTTTACAAGAGCATAGTATTTTTTTTGAGTTGAATCATCTGACCAATCTTCGCTCATCTTCTTGGGCGCTTCACCACTTAAGGCAAATAAAACGACACCTGAAACTTGGTTATCAAGTCTGTGAACAGGGTGAAGAAAAAGGCCTGTTTGTTTTTTTAGAGAACGCATAAGGCTTCTTCGATCCTTAGTTCTGATCTTGTAAGGATGAACAAGTATTCCCGCTGGCTTTGTTACAGCAATATAGTGCTCATCTTGAAAGAGTATCTCAACTTTATTTGCCATGATTATTAAAAATCCTTCACAAAAATTAAAAATGCCAATATAAGTTAGCATAGTTGATCGTTAATGAAACTACCCTCTTGACGATTTACAGGAGCTTGTCATTTATATGCTGAATCCCTTTAAGCGCTGAGATATCGAGTTTAGATACTTATGTAGTACTTGTTCATCTGAACAGTTTAAGAAGACAGCTGATTGCTTGGTACGTTAGGTTTTTCATGAGCAATGGGATATTGTGAGGTGGTTCAACAAGTTTTTTGCCCAAGAAGTCGCTTAAAACCTTAATATTACGTCAAAACACTAAATATTTATAAGTATGCTAAAATACTTATAAAAGGTTTTGATTATGTTTAAGATTCTCTACTTTGGAAAAGATGACGTCTTTATGAACGGTTATCAAGATAAACTTGATGAGCTGAAGCTGTCTTCTGAAGTTAGGCTTGAAGAGCGCTTTTTTAAGGATGATGAGGAGAAAAGTAAGGTCGCTAACCTTGTCGGAGAGATTGCTCAAGAGAATTATCAAGCGATCTTAATTGACTTTTCAGTCGCTAAAGACTCCGTCTCATTACTAGCGAGACATTTAAGACTTAGTTTAAACCCAGAACAAGTCGCTCTTATTGGTCTACTCAATCAAGTTGGAAATGAAAATGAAGAGTATAATAAAAATCTTATTAAGAAAGATTTTTTACAGGCAAGTCTGACACATATTCCGATTATCCATTATAAGGGAGTTAGTTTTTCGCATACTGTTTTTGATACCTTATATTTGGCTAAAAATGAGAAAAAGACTCGAGGAGAGTTCGCTACATATTCAAACTTATGCGAGAAAGTGAATGCAAGATACTTCTCAAGTATTACTCATATTATGGAAGAAGCTCTCATCCTTGAGTCCAGTCTAGAATTAGAAAAAGGTCAATGTGTAAGATTTGAATCGAACTTCTTACAACACTTAAATAATAAAGATCTCTTTGTTGAGAATGTTTCTGATGATCTCTTACAGACTAAGTTTAAGCATCGCTATCGTTTTTCTATGTTGGAGCCGCCAAAAGATCTTGATGAAATAACAGAGGATAAAAAGAAGGACGATCCTTGGGCCGATTCAAAGTATAAGCTTGTTGATACTCATTACTTATCTAAGTATATTGCTTCCATCGATAAGTCTGGTTCCCATAAGAAAGTTAAATTACTTCTTGTGCAAAAGGGACTTGAAGTTCTTGCTCAAATGGAAAAGTCATTGAGTGAACTTCCTTATCTTATTCGCTATCAGACATCATTTCGAAAAGATCTAAAAATAATTAAAAACTTTCGACCAAATATATTAGCAGTTGAGCTTGAAGAGGCGACGGAAGAATGTTGTCAAAGTACTCTTCAGGCTATTGTTCAGACTGTAAACGAAATAGAAGATTATGATCCGGTCATTAATCTGTTTAATTGTCCCTTTTCTAATGACATTTTAAAGGAATATTTTGACTATCATTTTGTCATGACTCATCCAAATCAAATTGATCTTAATCTTCTTATGAATATGTTAGAGATCTTTGATAAGAAACTAGGTGATTACGATCCAAAAGATAATGATCCTTTGATCAAGGAGAAAGAGTCACCTTTTAATGTCTATGCTCTAAATCCTATTTCCAGAATAAAGCTTGAACTTGATATTTCAATTACGAGTATCTCTGAGCATGAGGTTACTTTTTACTCAAAACAAGAATTACCTATTCGAGGGATTGTCTTTATCAATTCACCCGTAAAGATGTATATAACAGTCCTACCTCCTCTAGAGAAATTAGAAAATAAGAAGGGTTACTACCATTATTTTGGCATTATAAATGGCGTTACGACACTTGAGGTTCAAATTTTAAGGCAGTATATCAATGGTCTTTTTACAAAAGAGAAGAAAGATAAAGAGAATGAAGAAAAAGAGGATTTTGCAAAGCTAAATGAAGAAAAATCTCAGACAGATTCTGAATCTAGTGAAGAGTTGTAACAACAGTATAGAAAGCCACACTAATCTCTGCTATAAATGATTTGAGGTGAAATTATGAAAGAAATTGTACTAGCTGGTGGATGTTTCTGGGGTCTTGAAAGACTACTCATGGATTTAAATGGTGTTGTTAGCACTAACGTTGGTTATGCAGGTGGCAAATCCGAAACTGCAAATTATAATGTCGTTAAAACGGGTAGCACAAATCATGCGGAGGCCGTTAGATTACAATACGATAGCTCTGTAATTTCTCTCGAAGAGATACTACATTTCTTTTTCAAGATTCATGATCCGACGACACTCAACCAACAAGGAAATGATATTGGAAGTCAGTATCGATCGACAATATTTGTTTCCAATGAAGAAGAAAAAGAAATTTCGCTTAAAGTCATAAGTGATGTTAATGAAGCTGGACATTGGCAGGGTGAAATTGTTACAACTATTGAGATTGGTGCTGAATATTTTGATGCTGAAGAGTATCATCAAAAGTATCTTGTTAAACATCCTGAGGGTTACAATTGTCACTTCATAAGAAATTGGTAATATTTTTTGATGGGGAATGTGTTCTTTGTCACGGAGTCGTAGACTTTGTACATACGCGTGACGAGAAGAATATTTTCTTTTATTCTCCGCTTGCTTCTGATTATGCCAAAAGTGTTTTAAAACCTGAAAATTTAGAAATGGATACAGTTCAGGTCGTTGATGGAGACTTGCACTTTATCAAGTCAGATGCAGCTCTTTATATAATGAACGCATTATATAATACGAAATTCTTTAGTCTTTTTAAGGTTATTCCAAGATTCGTGCGAGATGGGATCTATGACATTGTAGCAAAGATTCGCTATCGTGTGTTTGGTCGAAATCCTAACTGTTTATTTGATCCAAGTCTTTCAAAGAAAATGATTTATAAAGAGTCTTAAGTGGCAAAGAAAATTTCCGGTAGTGAAAAATTTAATGAATTCTATGTCAACACTTGGGGAGAGCGATGGAGAGGTCTTAAAAAGTCACTTCTCGAACAAAAGGTAAAAACTTATCGCAAGAATGGTTTTATCAATCCTAAGACAAAGAGTTCTGAGGTCATTCCTTCTTGTTATGATAAGGAAGAATTATCAAATGAGCTTGGTCTCGAGCACTTTTACTATATGGATCTTGCCAGTGTTATTGCTGCTAAAAACCTTAAAGTTTCCAAAGGTTCAAAAGTTCTCGATTTATGTGCAGCTCCCGGAGGAAAATCCTTAATTTTAGCTGAAGCTTTAAATGGTACAGGTGAGCTTGTCTTAAATGAATTGTCTCGCTCTCGACGAGATCGACTAAAGAGAGTTATTGATAGCTATGTCCCAGAACAATTGAAAGGCAATATTGATATTCGAAAGTATGATGGAATCAAATATGGTCTAAATTTAAAAGATGAATTTGATTTTGTACTTTTAGATGCCCCATGCTCTAGTGAAGATCATGTTATTTCAAAGGAAGCTGAACTTGATAAGTGGAGTGTCAAAAGAACGAAGCGACTAGCTGCTCTACAATACTCACTTCTATGTTCTGCTCTAATGACCGTTAAACCCGGTGGAGAAATTCTTTATTCCACGTGTTCAATTAGTCCGCTAGAAAATGACGGAGTGATTGAGAAACTACTTAAAAAGAAAGAGGGACAAGTCGAAGTTCTTAGAGAGTATGAACTATATGGATATGGGGAAGAGACGGAGTATGGGATCGCTTTTCTTCCAGACAGAGATGGCATTGGGCCGATCTACTTTTCAAGGTTGAAAAAGCTCAAAGTCTAAGAATTTTTTAAGTTCTTCTCACTTTTAAAAATTGTATCGAGTAACTCTTTGCACATATCAATATCATGATTCTTTAAAGGATGTGTTTCTGGCAACTCTTTAGGTTTTCCACCTGCTTCAAGAGATGAGATACGATTATTAACAGTGATTTTGAGCTTTCTTAGCTCTTTTGCATTCCATTCTTCTAACTTATTGATATCTTTATTTCTAATATTTGCCATTTATTGCTCCATAATTCAGACTATTAGTATACTGACGAGCAACTAATGGCAAGCGTTAGGATAGAGAAATGTTTGAAACAGAGAGATTAATACTAAGAAGATTTATTGAAAGCGACTTCGAGGATTTCTTTGAAATGGAGAACTCCGAAGTGGTCATGCAATTTACTGGACCTGGGCGAGCACAAACAAGGTCGGAAAGTTTAAAGAGATTCAATGAGAGGTTTCTGCCGAATACAGCCAGCTTAGACGTTCTAGGATTCTTTGCTGTTGAACATAAAGGTTTAAGAAAGGTGATTGGTTTTCTAATGATTTATGACAAAGTTGATGAGAGTCCTGAATTGGGCTTTATGATAAATCAGAGCTTTTGGGGACAAGGGTACACTTCTGAATTTTGTAAGTGTATTTGTCAGCATATAAAAGAAAGTGGAGCGATTAAGAAGTTAAAAGCTTGTGTCGAGCCCATTAATATAGCTTCGATGAAAGTCATCGAAAGATTAGGATTTACTAAAGTCGGCGAACGTCAAATTACTAAGGGTGATAAAGAGGTAAATCTTTATGACTATGAATTAATTTTTGGAAACTGATATGGAAATTTTAAAACCAAAGGCTCTAAGAAAGGGGCAAACCATTGGTATTTTTACACCATCTTCACCTGCTTATACAGCGAATGAAGAATTATTTGTAAATGGTTTGAAAAATCTTGAGGCTCTCGGGTACAAAGTAAAACTAGGCCACCTCACAGAGAAAAGATTATCACAAGGTTATCGTTCAGCGGGACCTAAAGAGAGAGCAGAGGAATTCATGGAACTTATCAAAGATGATGAGGTTCATGCATTGATATCGACAATAGGTGGAAATAACTCATCGAGTATGATTCCCTATCTCGACTTCACTGAGATCAGAAAACAAAGGAAAATATTTTGTGGTTATAGTGATGTAACTTCACTGCATCTTGCAATTTATGAATATGCAGGATTAAAAACGATTTATGGACCAGCCTTAATGACTTGGTTTGGAGAATATCCTGATGGAATTCCTGAAAGTGTTGAGTCTTTGCTTTATACCATCTCCACAATCTTGTCAAACCA
>CAWUIU010000057.1:0-12243 GCA_963922285.1 uncultured Oligoflexia bacterium
ATGAGAAAAAGATAAAATCATTTAAAACCTTTATATCGATCATAATATCAGGTTTCTTGACGTCTACTTTTAAGTCCGTTTCTTCAAGAATCTTCTTTGCGACAAAGCGATTAATATCATCAGAGCCCATAGAGAATCTTTTATTAACTCGCTTTGCTCTAACCTTAAAAGTTTTCTTATTCGTCATGAGTTTTACTTTTTCAAAGATACGATCTCTAATGATATCGATATCAAGGGGTCCTTGTTCGATTGGTAAAACAGAGTGAACTCCAGGTGTTTCACATATTCTTGATATGAGAACTGGATCGAATTCTTCTTTGCTATTAAAGACAAATCTCTGTTGTTCATTATGAATTTTGAAGTCGTGGTCATAATAGTGTTTGATGACCTTTCTTAAATTCTTCTTTAAAGTTACGTAGTACTTTTTTCTGTTCTTACCCTTTAGCCAGGCTTCATCAACATTAATAATTAAATCATTCTTCATATATTTTCTCTATTTGATTAAAAATGAAATTGAATCGACAACATCTTTAAATGTCGAAATGAGCTTATCTATCTCTTCTTCTGTGGTTTGATATCCCATTGATATTCGAAGAACACTCTTTTGCATATCTTTAGGTATTTCAAGTCCATCCATCATTTTATTTTGTACTTTTACTTTGGATGAACAAGCTGTGCTTGATGAAACAAGAATGTTCTTTTCTTCAAGATGGCGCATAATAATATCGCTAGGAATACCTTTGAAAATCATTGTGTTGATATACGGTGAACGTTTTTCTCCCTTCCAAGGAAAAGTAATATTTGGATGTATACTCTCAAGGGAACTCATTAGTTTATCACTGTATTGAGATTTAATTACAAGACGCCTTTCTAAGTCAGTCGTACTTATCTCAACCGCTTTTGCTAGTCCTAGTATAAGACTGGTTGGTGGTGTCGATGCTCTTTGGTTAAGTTCATGTGGACCACCATTTAAAAGAGGTTTTAAAGGAGCATCCTTTTTATAGATGAGGCCAGCTATTCCTCTGGGAGCACCGATCTTATGCCCTGCGAAGATCAGATAATCAATAGCAGAGTTTTTAAGTGTTAATGGAACCTTTCCAAGACCTTGTGCAGAATCAACCATGACTTTTACACGGGGGTGGGATTCTTTGATATTTTTGGCAATTTCATCGACTTGAGAAAGAACACCTGTTTGAGAATTAACGTGACTAAGAATAATAAGAGAAGTGTTTTGTGAAATATTGGCTGTTAAGCTCTCACTTACTTGTAGACTCTTGACTCCGCTCTTCATACAGTTACTAACACTAGGATGGTCGCTCAAGTAATGAAGGATTTCTTTGTCTGCAAATTCACTGAGAAAAGTTTTAATAACTTGGTTATTACTTTCAGTAGCGGAAGATGTAAAAATAGTGTCATATTTGTTCGTATCAGCATTTACAGAATTTAAAATTCTTTCGCGTGCTTCGTCGATTTTCTTGGCAAGTGATTTTGCGAGAATATGCTTCGCTGAAGGGTTAGCATAATCTTCGTGAAAGCTTCTTGATAGAAGTGCTAAAACTTGTGGATGAAGCGGGGTTGATGCTGCATGATCAAAGTATGTAAAACTGTCTGTATTCATGAGCAAGTTATACATGAATTAGAAAAAAACAGCATCAATAAAATGTCTAAGTTGTTATTATTATAGTATTAGCTTCTGTCTAACTTACCTTAAAGTGATTGGAGATAATTCCTTTGGATAGGGATTAAATAAAACTTGTTCCTTTAGGTAAGACTTGTCCTTTCCTTGTGAGTAAAGGTCGAACACTTCAACTAATGTTCGATAAGTAAGTTGATGATTTTTGTAGTCATCAATTCGATCTAAGATAATTTTCTTTTCGATATCACTAAAGTCTTTCTTGAAGTAGCCCAAAAGATGCATGAATACGTTAACTCTCTTACCTTTATTAGGCTTATGATTCTTTAATGCTGCCATAAATTGAGATGTATATTCTTCTACGATATCAGTTTTTTCGCAATTTGCAGCGATGAGACCAAGCTTTTTAACTGAGGCAGGGTCATGCTCCATTAATAAATACTTGTAATTTTTATGAAACTCTTGAATTTCTGAAGTGGATTCTCGACCCTTTAAATGGAAGTGGGCGAAAACCTGTTTTAAAAATAAGTCTTTGTAATGATCTTCATATAATAATCCACTATCGATAATTGGAAAGTCTGCCTCGAGATTAAGGAGATGCTCCGCAAAGAGACCCGAACCCTTTCGTTCAGCAGCTTTGGATTTCATATTATATTGCTTCGCTGTGATGACTCCACAGCTTGGAGACTTTCTCGCTAAGATGAAACCATCAAGTTCCTTTGGAAGACGATCGAGAATCTTTTTCGACGCTTCATGGATCGATTCGGTGTGGTCAACACCAGACTTCGTCTCAACTAATTTCCTTTCTCCAGTTTCTGGATCAAAGACAACTCTCATGATTTCTCTTGGTGCAGTAAGTCCCATGGCCATCTCTGGGCATATTGGATAAAAATCCACATGCTTTGCAAGATGGTGTGAGACAAAGCGGTCATTAAAATGGCCACCGTCAAATCTAACTTTCTCACCTAGAAGGCAAGCACTTACTCCAATTAATGGTCTTTCACTTTTCGTTTTCATAAAGCTATTATAAATAAAACTCGAATTAAAATAAACTAGACGGAACCTAGACAAAATGGCGCAACTATCTGTATTTCTATTAATTCTGCTACTTAGTAGCTGTTTTAATAAGCAAGTAACATTACCAGTCAAGCATCTGAGACAAGTCTCAGGTGTTATTAACCACTTAGATCCACATTTAGCTTCTGGTTTAGCAGCTAACTTGATTCTAGCTAAGACAAATGAATCTTTATATGAAGTTGATCAATACTCTGAGGAATTAAAATTAAACCCTCTCTTAGCATCTGAGCTTCCTGTGGTAAGTGAGGACGGCTTGGTTTATACATTTAATCTAAAAAGAGGAGTAACATATCAGCAGAATTTTATCGATACAGAATTAGTCGCGGATGATTTTGTAAATGCCTTTAAAAGAATTGCTGATCCTAAATTAATTTCTCCCCATTACTCTTATTTTAGTAAACAAATCAAAGGTCTTGAAGAGTTCTATGAATTAAATAAAAACTTTAAAACGACAGATTATAAAAGAGAGATTTCGGGAGTGAAAGCACTTGGACCATATCGCTTACAGATTTCTTTAAAAGTTCCTAATATTGATTTTCCTTATCTGTTAACAGGACCAAATACGTCTCCCATCCCAATGAAGGCCATTGAACACTATGGTAATGATTTGTCTGCTAACTTTCTTGGTACTGGTCCTTACATTGTAGACAAATACGTAAAGAATAATCGCATTGAGTTTAAAAGATATCAAAATTATCACAATTCAAGCCTTGCTAAGATTGAAAGGATTACGACTTATATTACGAAAGAGGCACAAACCTCTTGGTTAAAATTCTTAGCAGGTAAAGTGGATTACTTAGAAGTTCAAAAGGATAATTTTTCTGAAGCTTTTGATTCTTCTTTAAAGCTGACAAAGCAATTGAAAGATAAAGGTATAAGAGCTGGCGTGGAAGAGGGGAAGACAAATCTTTATTACTTTTCTTTTAATAATCAAAAATCTCCAACAAATAATTCAAAACTGCGAAGAGCAATCGCCTTAGGTTTTGATTACAAAAAGTTTAATGAATTATTTTTTAATCGTAATGCTACCGTTGCAAAAAGCTTTCTACCTCCAGGTATACCAGGGAATGAAGATTCAATTGATTGTGGATTAACAATTAATAACAAAGTTAAAGCACGTGAACTTATCTCATCTTTAAATATAAAAAGACCCTTAACAATTCTCGTTATGAATAAAACGAGGTCAAGACAGGTGGGAGAATTTTTAAAGAGAGAAATGAAAGAAATAGGACTTGACATCAATGTCGAAACAAAAAGTTGGTCGGCATTAATGAAGAGTGCCAATGAAGGAAAATTTGATATGTTCTACATGGCCTGGTTTACTGGTCTTCCTCGAGGATTAGAATTTTTAGACCTTATTTATGGTGGTAATTATCCTGGATCGTTTAATCGAGCGGGCTACCAAAGTAAGAGTTTTGATGAATTATTTGACTCTGCTAAAAGGTCATTAAAGAAAAAGAAGCAGAATGAAATGATTTCAAAGTTGAATAAGAAAGCCTGCGAAGACTTTCCTATCATGCCTCTTGTTCATAAGAGAAATATGTTTGTTTATTATGAATACTTGAAAAACTATATTCCGTCTGATCAAATTGGTGGTCTTGAAAAGTATTACGATATTGTAAAAGGGAAATAAATGGCACGAATAAAAATAGCGAAGCCTGAGAGTGAGAAAGTTTTTAGTACTGATATAGCTCTAACTGTTAATTTTATTAATTATGGCGGTCACATGGGTAATGATGCCATTCTTACTCTTTGCCAAGAGGCGAGATTACGCTATATGGATTCTCTTGAAATGAATGAACTTAATTTTCATGGACATTCGTTGATTCAAGCAGATGCAGCTATTGTGTTTAAGAATGAAGGCTTTCGCGGAGATCAATTAACATTTGATATTTTTATGGAAGATCATAATTCATATGGATTTGATTTTGTTTACGAAATAACTCGTGGGAATGATTTAATTGCCAGGGCCAAGACTGGTATGGTTTTCTTCAATTATGATGATCGAAAAATCGTGAAATCGCCTATTTACAAGGAATAATTACCTATACGATCCTTATTTAGTTTTCTATGATTTTTAGATGAAAACTATTCTGATTATATTCCTTACTCAATTATCATTTGCATCTCCATTTCTGGCCGAACTGAAAAGTTCAAATACGCCTGAGGCGATTGAAACTCTTAGAAGAATAAATTTTTATGGACTCGATAGTAAAGAGAGGCTTTCTCTAGTGGAAATAAATTCTACTGAAGAAGAAATTAAAGAAGTACTTAATCAAGATCTTGATAATGATTATTTAATTTTCTTAGAAGAAGAGCTTGGCTGCGTAAGTGAAGAATGTCTCAAAGAATTTGATGGGTACCGAACTTTCCAAGGTTTAAATGGTGATGTTTGTTATCCAGGAACAAATTGTGAATTTTATAAATGCATGGAAAAAAAGTATCAGTGTGCGCCTTTAGGAGTAAATTACTTTACAGAGTTAGCACATCCCACATGTTCAACTTACGTAAAGAATATTAAGAAGAATTACTTTACGAAAAAAGGAATTCAGTGGATTTACACTGTCATGGTTTGTCTGCAAAAGGGGCTAGTTCAAGAGTGTGCTGTTGATGGGAAATGTAATCAAGAGACAAAAAAAGAAGTTTGCGATCATATTGTGGATTACACATTAAATTTTCATCCAAGTTGTTATTTAAATAGTGGTGTAGGAGTTTGCAAATTACCTCTTAAAGATAAAGTTAATATTTGGCGAACAGTGTCTCCATTTTTAACTGCTGATGAACGTGAGCAAGCATATCGAACGATTTTTAGTTGTGTTACTGGTAACTGGAAAAACTAGGTAAAAAAAACCTGTCTTGAGACAGGCTTTTAAACATATATTTATTTTAAATTATGCTTTTGTTTTCTTGTCTTTATTACAGCAAGACTTTTTGCTATCACCTCTTTTGCATTGTTTTTTATCATCACATTTCTTAGTTTTAGAGCATTGTGCTTTGTTGCAAGATTTCTTCCCCATTCCAAGATGTGAACAAGATGTAAAAGATAAAAGACCTGCTACTAAAAGAATTGAACTTAATGTTTTCATATCTACCCCTTTTGTTGATGTTCATTAACTTTCTCGTATCATTTTACAATAATATTAGCTGTGGATTAGTAATAAGGAATAAATTGACATAAAGTTTACTTTTCCTTCTAACGCAGATCTAAATATCTGATAAGATAGAGGTAGAGAGGAGTACATGAAAGATATTTATTTACAAATCAAACCTGTTTTAACCTTTGTGAAGTCACATGAATCCGCACAATTGGCACTATTGAGTCTTTTTACCTTTATTATACTCTTGACTGTGCAAAAGTTTCTCTTTCGCTCAATTGAGAAGAATACAGCACTTGATGAAAATGATCGGATAATAGCTAGACGTGATGTCATGAGTACAATGAACTTTATTTTCTTTAGTCTCTTAGCCGTCATTTGGTTCTCTAGTTTGCAAAGTGTCTTTGTTTCTTTTATCGCTATTGCAGCCGCTGTTGCTATTGCCGGTAAAGAATTTATTATGTGTTTTCTTGGTGGTTTGTTGATTCGAATTAACCACTATTTTAAATCTTCTGATCGAATTGAAGTTAATGGTATTCGAGGCTATGTTATAGAGAAGAATTTAACAACCACAAAAATTCTTGAGATTGGGCCTGAAAGACACTCTCAACAAACAAACGGTAAGGTCGTAACGATTCCAAACAGCTTAATGTTATCTCATTCCGTAAAAAACGAGTCTTACTTTAAGGGATTTTCGATTAAGACCTTTAATTTTAAAGTGCCATTAGGAGCTGATTTTGAAGAGATTGAAAAATTACTCTTAGGTTGGGGGCGAGAAATTTGTGATCCCTATTATGGTGAGGCAAGGGGAATGATCAAACAGAATTGTCAAAAAGAAGGGATTATTCTACCATCGATGTCTCCTCGTACTAAGATTGCTGTCGATGATAATAACGAATGTATCATTATGCTTAAAATTCCTGTAAGGAATAAAATCATCGCTGATATTGAACAGGATCTATTACGAAAGTATTACAAGCATATTTCTAAGAAATAAGTCTACTTCAAAGTTAATGTCGATTGAATGAGACAATGATCAGAAATAAATCGATTATAGAAAAGATAATTTTTAAATCTTTTTTTGTTACTTGGTGAAAGCTTGCATGCATCATTTACTCTCGTCGCAGTGGCAACAATACTGTCTGAGACAAAAATATGATCAAGATGCTCTGAAACACCTCTCACTCGATAGGTAACACCTAGATGATTTTTAACATAAGTTAATTTACTGTCTGAAAAGATGTCCTTATAAAGATCAAGATCATCTTTTTCTAATTTAGTTTTTTCTTTCTTGTGAGTATTAAAGTCTCCAAGAATAATCGTAGGTGTTGACTTATTCCTAGCAATTGCTGCTTCTATAATCTCGACTTGTTTTAGGCGAGTTAGTGCACTTTTATTATTCGCCGATGCCTTTAAGTGAACAGCAATGATATTTGCGAGCTTATTTCTCGTTGATTTATTTTTGAGACTTAGAATAACTGCAGGTCTTAGTCGACTTCCATTAACGCTTCCTACATCATCGATAGTATAACTTGGGTAATCACTAAGGGATTCATGTGTGTACTTATTTTTGTTGTAGCAAATTGCAACTTTTTGATGCTTATAATAAGTGTTTTTGTAGGAGAGACATTTAAAATCAAATTCTTTCGAAATATTCTCAAGAAGTTTAAAGTTAATTATTTCTTGAAAAGTAATAACATCAATCTCTTCGATATGTGGCAGAAGGAATTCTTTTAACCATTCTTGGCGATATTCATCTTGTAATTCACCAGAAATTTCTCCACCAATACCAAACCACTTAAGGTTTAAAGACGCCACATTTAGCTTTGCAGCTTTTGTAGTGTACGTCAGAGAAATAAGAAGAAGGAGGTTTAAAAATTTCATCTAAAAAATGATAGATGGCCAAAGAGATGGTGGCAATAAAAAAGACTTCAAATAAGTAACTTTAATGAGAATCAAGTATAGTATTAACGATAGCTGTTGGTGCATTGCGCATGGCTCTTGCAAGCTTCTAATCATAGGTATATTCTTAGGTTCTATTTTGTGCATGAGGTTAGGTGAGTTTATGAATCAAAATATAATAATTATCGATGAAGAGAGGTTACTCGATTTAAGAATGAGAAATATAATAGAGAGTGAGCTCTATCAGATAGGACAGATCTCTCCATATGGTAGTTCGATCGTTCTTAAGGTTGGTCATGCTAAAGACTTAAAAGCTTCTCTTTTTATTGATTCAAACCATTTCAATTTTAAATTAGAAAAATCGCTCGTTGATCTGTCGGCAACTGTTAAATTGTTCCTGCCTGAATTTAAATTTGCTCTAGGTGAGTGGAAGAAGACTCGGTTTGATAATTCAAAACAAAGTAATGTTGACCCGTATGATGCTAATGACTCGATACTCGAGCAGCAGAATGATGATACTGAAAAGTGTTAATTACTTCTTAGTATTTGTTAAATGCTTTTCTACAGATGTGAAAAGTCGATTGAAGCTTCGAGACATTCCATCAAAAAATTCTCCTACAGCAATTGACTTATTTAAAAGCCAGTGGTCGGTTTGGCTGTAGTAGTCATAAGTAAAAATAGTTTTGTCAGGTGCTTTTTCTTTAAATTTAAAAATTGCACCGGAGTTTAACATGACACTTTCTCTTTTTATTGGGTTCTTGATTGTTGCCTTTGCCTCATCATCAGATAGCATTTTCATAACAACGTAAATTGTTCTCTTGCCATCTTCTTTAATCTCGTAAACCTTGAAGAGATCAACATGAGCATAATCTCCACGACGATGAATTCTTCTTGTTACTGTGAACCTTTCTATTTCATTGGATTCTTTTTGATAGCTTTTTAAATCTTTAACAATGAAAGCTTCAACGACACCTTTTGATGGGTAAGGACAATCATACTTCTTATCAGTTAATATTCTTAGGTCTTTGTATGAGTTGTTACATCTTAGTTTAAAGTTGAGGGCGGCATTTTTAACGTCTTCAATGGAAAATGGTAGTATCTCTTCTCTAATGCCTCGGTAGAATCGTACACTTTCTTTTTTTCCTGATGACAAAGTAACATTAAACTCTTTGTCGATCTTGTTACTATCTACTTCATAGCCTTTCAGGTCGTGTTGGAAAGATGCAAAAGTTGAGAAACTTAGTGCTAGCACCAATAATTTTTTCATAAAAACTCCTACAATTATTCTATAACAATTTAATATTACAGAGAATTGTGGAAGCTTTTGACTCATAGAGATGATTAAACTTTATGCATCGAGTGAAGACTATAACAGTTTTAGTGAGTAAGTATCTGTAATTAGGATAATAAAGTGGCACAAAACTTGGATATCAAGTAGGATCTGGAGAATATTATGAAAAAGAACTTATTTTTAGGTTTAGTGGTCTTATGTCAAACTGCGATTGCAAATGACTTGCAAGCTGGAATAAATCGAATTTCTGATCCTCAGACACGAGGGGCTGTTACTAATATCCTTGGAAACTTGGGTGGTATAGTTTTTGGATCGCCGCAAAGAGTACGTGCAGTACAAGCTGAAAAATTATCGATTGGTGAGTGTTTCGGAATAGTTAAAGACAAAAAGCAAAATTTTACTGACTTTGAATATGCAGGAACGATAGGAGGTGGACTTTTTGCAGATGGTAAAGCTGAAGATTATTACTCTTATGACGATGCGAGAAGAAAAGGAATCTTAAGTTCTGACGATGATTCGATGGCATTTTTACTTAAGAGAGGACTGAGTAGGCCTAAGTTCTTAAAATGGGCAAGTGTTCCTAATGATAGACCACCTCACAGTACAGTTGAATGTTCAAATTATTTTTATCTTGGGAAAATTGATAAGGTAATAAATGGCGATGATACTTGCCGACGTGTTGAATTTTTTATCGAAGCGCATAACATAGAAACAAAAGAATATTTATCAGAAAGTTATCATATGTTATTCTGTCCGAACACTCGTCAGGTTTATGCAGATTATGGGAATTTTGATTTTGAAGTATTAGAGGTTATTCAAGAAAGTGAAAAGTTTTATTAAGAGCTTAAGAAACTATTTCTTTAAAATATTTCTACTTATGTCAGTATTATTTAGTATTAGTACCTGGTATTTAATGAGTACTTTAATGCTTAGCCCTGAAGATTTTACTATTATAAATAAAATTGAAAAATACTATGTCTTAAAAAACTGGGAGACTGGCTCTCTTAATACATACGATCAACAGCCGGCCAAGTCTGGTTGGAAAAAATTAAATGAAATTAATGAACAGGCATATATGGCAATTGTTATTAGTGAAGACTGGAGCTTTTTTGATCATGAGGGTGTTGATACCGAGCAACTTCGAATTGCATTCTATGATTTCTTACTGGGGAAAAAGCTTCGAGGTGCGAGTACGATTTCTCAACAACTTGTTAAAAATCTATTTACTCAAAGTGAAAGAAGCTTCTCCAGAAAGATTAAAGAATTTATATTAACGAAATATCTTGAGAGAAAAGTAAGTAAGGAAAAGATCCTTGAGACTTATTTAAATAATATTCAATATGGTGAAAATTTATATGGAATTGCAAAAGCTAGTCAGTTCTACTTTGATAAAAATACGGATGCTCTTAACGTCAAGGAAGGAGCATTCTTAGCGATGTTATTACCTAGCCCTGTACGCTACTCTGTTTCATATCGTAAGAAAGAGTTAACTGATTATGCATATGATAAAATATCTAAGTTGCTTTTTAAACTCAAAGTTGCAAAAGTAATTAGTCCAGATGAGCTTGCTTGGTATCAAGAGTTACCATTTGAGTTTTCTTTATAAAAAATCTATAAAAGATAACTGAAAAAATTATTATTGTGATTTTCAATGTTTTATTGCCATTTTAGTAACAATAAAAAGCTTTTCATTCCAGTTAAGACTCCACATCTTGTTTCAAACCTTGCTTGCACGATTACAAATGCCCCCGCTGAGTTATTTAATTTTTGAAATTGCCCTGGTTTCGTCATTATGTTCAACATGAAGACCCTTTGGGCAACTTATTTATTGTATATGAATTTTGGGGAATTAACGACTGAAACACATTCGATGTTTACAAGTAATTTAGAGAGATTGATGTCAAGTCACGACAGATTCCAAAACGAGAGATAAAATTTGAGTGTAAACCTCATCTAATTCATTTAGAATATATAATTGTAATGGATTTGATCTTATTGATTTTACTTTGAGTTTTGGTAAAATAAATTGTCTCTATCAATAGGAAATCATTTTGCAAAATTTACCAAAAGAACTAAAGAAAGAAATTCTTGATTCTCTCAAATTCTTAGAAAATTCGTTGAAAAAGTATTTTCACAAAAATGTTGTCAAAGAATATGAAGCTCTAAAAAAAGATCCTTATCATAAACAAAGTTTTAGTCGTTTAGAGAGACTTGATAAAAGTCAAAGAGTTGATCTAGCTAAGATATTTTCTATGAAAATGGAGCTAATTAATCGAATAGAGAGTGCATATCGCCATTATCGAATAAGCTTAAGAGAAAAAATTATTTATGGAAGTTCTCCCTATGCAACTATATATGTCTTTACGGCACATCCAACTGAAGCCAGATCAAGTGCGACTCTTTTTTATTTTGAAAGAATAGAAAAGCTGTATCAAAGAAAGTTTAAAGGTGATATTGACCAAGATGGCTTTCAGTTAGAGTTTTTAAACCTAATTTCTCATATCTTAAACAATCGACTATCAAAGGCGCAGGCGCCATCTGTAAAGGATGAGGCAAATATGCTGTGTGACATTGTTCTTGGATGTGAAATATTACAAATGCAATCAGACTTTCTAAGAGAAGGTAATAATATCCAATTTCGTACTTGGGTAGGGGGAGACAAAGACGGACACCCTTATGTGAACGAGAAAACAATGAAGAATACGTTTACGATATCGAGAAACAAAATAATTGAATTTATTTCAAAACTACTCGAGCAAGAAAGAATATTCTGGGCTGTCGATAGTAATCCTATGTCAAAAGAAGTTCTAAAAAAAATAGATAAGATATCGATTCTTTTGAAAGACTTAAAAATGATACGTGAGGGTGATGGTTTTAAGGTCACAAAGTTTAAGGATACTTTTAATGAATTATATAAGCTTGTTGAACAGCATAATTTAAGTGTAGGTAAGCAGATCTCAACTTTGAAAAATATTATATGGCTTTATCCTGCTTTAGTTCTGCCTCTCGAGTTAAGAGAAGATGCTGTATTAGTTGGAGAAGCTTTAAAGAATAGTAAGGGCACAATTCTAAAAATGCTTAATTACCTTAGTAAGGTTTCTAAAGGTCTGAATGCAAAATGGTATGTCAGAGGAATGGTCTTAAGTATGACTGAGTCTAGTGAAGACTATCTTGGAGGTATAAAGCTTGTTAAGAAGGTATTCAAGAAATTAGCTATTCCTGTTGTGCCACTTTTTGAAACGAGA
>CAWUIU010000058.1:0-12209 GCA_963922285.1 uncultured Oligoflexia bacterium
TTTAGCTTTAATTTCTTCAGGTGCTGTTTTAAGAGCAATAACAAGTTTTTGTTGATCAACTTCTTTAAGAAGTCCTTGGATTCCACGATCATCAACATAAACAAGGTCTTCGAAAACGAACATGAGTTTTCTAATCTCTTCGGCCAGTTCTGGATCTTTCTCTTCAACTCTACCCATAATATTCTTCTCAGAGTTCTTATCCATAAGGTTAAGCATATCAGCAATTGGCTCAACACCACCAAGTTGGTTAGTGTCAATAGAACCAAGTGTACTAAGTTCAGTTTTAAGAACATCATCAAGCTGTGCAATAAGTTCAGGTGAAACAAAGTCAAGATTAGCAACCCTTAGAACAACTTCAGCCTGTAGCCCTTCTGGTAATCTTCTAAGTACATCAACCTTTCTTTCACTATTAAGGTGAGCAACAATTAATGCAATTGTTTGCGGGTGTTCATTTATCAGGAAATTAGCTAGAGTCCTTGTATCAACAAGCTCTAAAGATTCCAGAGTATTTGCAGCACCAACATCGACAATTTGTCCAAGTAATTGCTTTGCTCTATCTTCACCAAGTGCATTAACAATAAAGTCTCGTCCGGAGTTTTCAGAAAAAAGTAGATCATTTTCTTCATTAAGTTGTGAATAAAACTCTTCAAGAACTCTTTTGATCATCCATATAGGAGCTCTCTTAATATTGCTCATGGCATTAATCATCCTCTTAACATCATTATCTCTCATATAAGAGAAAATGAGTTGAGTTGTCGTAACACCTAATGAACTAAGCAATAGTGCTGCTTTTTCTTGTCCATTTAAGAGTGAATATTCTACATCTGGATCAAGCGATTCTGCCACTTTTTACTCCTACCTTTATCTGTTAAGCAATCTGCTTATCTGATTCATTTGTATGAATCATTTCATGTAAAATTTGAGCCGCCTTACTTGGATTTCCCTCAACAAGAGAGACAATCTTTTCACGAAGCATATTCCCTTCAATTTTTTCAGGATTGAGTTTTTCTTCAATCTGCGGAAGAGCATCCTCTAGTCCAGGTAATTTCTGATTAGCTTGAACCTTTTCTAGTTCCTCAAGCGTCTTAGGTAGAAAGTCTTCAACAGTTTCGACTGTATTATCCGTAACCCATTGAATAAATGGTCTTACGACAACAAAGAAGAACAGAGAAATTGCAAGTCCAACGACAGTATACTTAATAAAGTTTTTAATTAACTCTCTATTTTCTTTTTCTCTCATTAGAGCTTCGACTGACTCAAGATCTTCTTGATGGAACTCCATATTCTTTATCGTTATGTAATCTCCTCTTTGATCAGTAATTCCAAGAGTTGAACTAACCACAGCTTTAAAATTAGCAATATCAGCTTCTGACCATGGCTCATATTTCATAACAGTCTTACCATCAACAATTGTTGGAACTCGCTTTCCATCAACCATAACTGCCGCTGTAACTTTAGATACACTACCAGTTGGATTCTTAGACTTGGTTACTTTTGTTGGTACATTGTAATTTCTCGTCGCAAGCTCTTTGTTAACGTCATTTCTTGTTTCTGGAATACCCGGCTGAGGAGTTTCACCAGGTACGTTTCCTCTTGCACCTGGAATACCTTGTGGAGAAGGTCTTGAACCTTGAAGCTTCTGAACATTTTTTACTTCTGATAAAACAGCTTTAGTTTCATCATCATAAGATGTTTGTGTTGACACTGACTCTGTAAAATCAAGATCAACAGAGACTTTTGCAATTACCTTACCTGCTCCAACTACCTTAGAAAGAATTTCTTCAATCTGTGCTTCATACTTTCTATTTAACTTTGATTGTAGCGCTAATTTGTTAGCAGTGTTAGCAGTTACAGTGTCTCCAATATTATCTGAAAGCTTTTTTCCTCTTTGATCTAATATGATAACAGCCTGAGGTCTCATCCCTTCAACTGTACTAGAAACAAGAGATGCGATACCTTTTACTTCGTTCTCAGTAAGACTAACTCCTCGATCAAGCTCAATCATAACCGATGCCGAAGGTGGTTTCTTATCTGATACAAATGGAGAACTTTCAGGAATGTTTAAGTGAACTCTGGCTCTTTTAACACCTCTAAGATGCTTAATTGTCTTAACTAACTCACCCTCTAGAGCTCTTTGCTTATTTACCTTTTGAACAAAGCTTGTTGTACCAAAGGATTGCTTATCAAAAACCTCATAACCAACAGTTCCTGAAAAAGAGAAGCCTGATGTCATCATCTTCAATCTTACGACCTCAATCATGTCCTCAGGAACACTTACTGTTTTTTCACCATTACCGACCGTAAAATCTACATTGTTTTCATTTAGATAGATTTGTACTTTTCTAGAGTCTTCTTTATTAAGATCCGTAAACATTGGCGCATATCTGGTTTTAGAAGCCCAGAGAATAACGGCCAACAGACCGATAACAATAAAAGAAGCGACTGAAACTAAACTGATCTTTTTTCCAGCATCTAAGCTTTGAAAAAATTCAGAAAAATTTCGTACAACTTTTTCTATTAAATCTTTCAAGTGAATCCTCCTGACTCAACCCTTTTCATAGAAGACATCCTATCTTCTATTCCCCCAAATTATTAAACTTGCATACGCATAACTTCACGATATGCTTCAATTACTTTATTTCTAACTTGATTCATTGTCTTAAAAGCAATTTCTGCTTTTTCAACCGCAAGCATTGTCTCATGTAAATTTTTGCTCTCACCTGTTACTAACTTTTGAACTGCTGTATCAGCTTCTTTTTGTAAGTTATTAACATCCATTATTTGATCTGCTAAAAGCTCACTAAATGTTCTTTTCTTATCTGTTCTTGTTAACTTTGATCCCTCAAAATCTTCAAGTGAGATTGATCCCTCTATTTCGGCAGACTTAGACCATTTACGCATCTCATGATTATTAAGAATGTCATTCATTGATCCTATATTATTAATTGCCATCTGTTATCCCTTACTAGTTATTCCCAATCTCTAATGCCTTCATGGCCATACTTTTTGTCGTATTCATGACGTTAATATTTGCTTCATATGCTCTTGAAGCCGAAATCATATTTGCCATCTCTTCCATTACGTTGATGTTTGGATATGCTACATATCCTTGCTCATTAGCATCCGGATGGTTTGGCTCATACTTCAGGATTGGTGGTTTGTCTGTTGATACAACTTCTGTTGCATGAACTGCTTGTGCCTGAGCATCAATCTCACCTTCTAGAATTTCAGAAAAGCTATCTCTTGCTGGCTCACTACCAAAGACAACTTCTTTCTTTCGATATGGTCCACCTTCTGCAGTTCTCGTAGTCTGAGCATTCGAGATATTAGAAGAAATCGCTGCCATTCTCTTTTTCTGAGCTGCGACACCTGATGAACTAATTTTAAGTGTTGTTAATAAATCCATTATTCACTCCCCTACTTTTCACTTTGTAGAGTGTATTTGAGAAGGCCTAACTTCTTATTCAAAAGTTTCACAGATGCATCATAGAGAACTTTATTCTCTGCCATCTTGGCCATCTCACTATCACGGTCTACTGTATTCCCGTCTAAACTTACAATTCCATTTGGATCATCATAAATTTCAGGTTGAAGATTATCAAAGCCACCGCTTCCAACATCAAAATGCTCATCACTGGAGGTCTTCATCGCTAAATTACCATCGACATCTAGGGCTCTTTGAAGGGCAGCTTCAAAGTCTAGTCTCTTAGCCTTGTAGTTTGGCGTATCAGCATTTGCAATATTTGAAGATAGTATCTCATGTCTCATTTCTCTGAGTTTAAGAGATGCTGCAAGTGCCTTTAATGTTTTATCTTCAACCCTCATTTACTTTTCCTAGAATTATCTTAAATTTACGAAATAAGAATTTCCTTCATTTCTATATTCGTTAATTTTATTTCTTAACGTTCTAATAGAAACTCCAAGGATCTTAGCTGCTTGAGTTCTGTTTTCTGAAGTGTGAACAAGAGCTTTCTTAATAAGAAGTCTTTCAGCTTCCTTAAGTGACATAAGTCTGATTCCCTCTGAATCATCATCAGAGATAATATTTACAGCTTTTTTCTCACCAATTTCTAATTGTTCTTCAGAAATTTCGTTTCCTTCAAAGTTTGCAATTGTACTTTCAAGAATTGCTTTCAATTCTTTAACGTTGTGAGTCCAATAGTGACCAACAATTTTCTTCATCGCATCTTCAAGAATCGTTACTTCTCGACCTTCAGCAACCTCTGAAAGAATATTCTTTGCAATTAATTCGATATCTCCAACTCTTTCTCTTAAAGGAGTAAGAGTAATCGTATTGCTTGAAATCATTGTGTACAATCCACGATAGAATCTCCCCGCTCCAACTAGCTTAGATAAGTTCTTAGTAGTCGTAGCAATTAATCTAACGTCAATATCGTAATCTTCTAATTCGCCTAAGATTTTGTGTAATTTCTTTTGGAAGATATCATCTAAACCATCAACATTTACAAGAACAATCGTTCCACCGTTTCCGTTCTCTAGAACACCTTTCATGAATCTTCCAGTTTCAGCATCTCTAAAACCTAAGATTTGATTTTCTACTTCAACTGTTTCTTTTGAACAATCTACTGTAAAAAATGGCTTATTCGCTCTTGTTGAACTTTGGTGAACATAATTAGCAAGTGTTTTCTTACCAATCCCAGCTTCACCTACGATTAAAACTGGTGCCTTTGTAACTGCAACGTTCTTTGCAATTTTAAGTGACTTTACAACCTTTGGATCCTGCCCGAAGTACTCAGCTGTAGTTGTATTCATTTGACCTCCTGTCATGTTAATACTCTTTCCTTAGAGTAAATATTAAATTGATCTTCTTTTTAAATTTAATAAAGTTAGCTCAGATCTCGCCATTTCCTTAATATATGGAGCGACATCTTCACCTGCTATTAATTGCTTAAGGTATTCCTCACCTTCTTGCTCTTTATTCGCTTTAATTAAATTTCTTCCATAGAGATATTTAACTCTATTAGTGTATTCAGACTTTGGATAATTCTCGAGAAAGCTCTTCGCTTCAATCGAACCATTTGGACTCAATTCAGAGAAGAATATCTCAGTTCGCAGGTATGAAACTCTCTCTTTAATGCTATTAACAGTTTCCTTGTTATTATTGATACTATCGATATCCTTAACAAGTGCACTGCTTACTTCAATATACTTATTATTCTTACCCTGAAGATAAATTGATTCAAGATAGTCTCGCACTGAGTTCAACAAATCTTTTCCATCGATAAGATTAAAATTGGCATTATTTGAAAAGAATTTTTCGAATTGTTTTTCGGCTGCACTATATTCTTTATTTTCAAACTTTACTAGTGAATCATAGAATAGACCTTTTACCTCATACTTCTTAGATTTTGATAATTCAAAAATTAAAGTCTTTGCAGAGTCCCAGTTCTTTAATTTAATATTTCTGATAAGTCTAAGCTCTTTAGTTATAAGGTTTCTATTTCCCGTATTAACTCGAGCAACCCATAATGGATAAGATCTCGACTTTGCTTCTTCATTTTTTGATATTTGAGCATAAACTTTCTCAAAGCCATTCCACAAACCTAAATTCAAGTAACTTTTTGCGACGATAAACTGAGTAACGGGATCATTAGCAACTTTATTTATATAAATATCTTTGTAGATTTCCCATGCTCTAATAGCTCTACTAAACTTATCGGCGAGGTAGTTTTGTTGAATAATTCCATAAATAATCTCTGCACCATCTGCCTGAAATGATTTTCTTAATTCCGGTTTAAGAGAAGTAAGAGGAAGAGCAGTAAGAAAACTTAAGGCCTTGTTATATTCTTTATCAACAATTAATGTTCTAAGTCTTGTAATCCATAAAAGATGCTTAAGATCATCTGATATTTCTAGTTTTTCATCATATTCAAGAAAAACTCTCTCTTCAAGATCCCTTTTTGTAGGTTTAATTTTACGAATTGAGCTTAATGCCACATATCTTATACGAGCCTCTAGTGAAGCTAGTTTATCTTGTGAACGGTTAATAGCATTCTTATATAACTCTAAGGTTTTACTGATATCTCTTCCAAGAATTTCATAAGCGTGAGCTATTCTAACTCTTGCTCTAGATGACAGAGAATCATATGAATGATTGTTTAGATACTTGTCGTATAGCTTTATTGCTTCTTCATAATTTGAAAGTCTAAAGTTAGCCTCTGCAGCATTAAATAGAATAGAAGCAGAAACTTTACCTTTATATTTTTTAACAAAATCATTATATATCTTTATTGTTTGCTTCTCTTTACCAACTTTTAATGAAGTATATAGTTCATAAGCAAGAATTTTTTGTGGTGGCATTATCTTAAGGATTGTTTTTTCTCTTGCCAGTTCTTCAATTTGTTCAAATTGATTTAACTTAGATAGGCAATGAAACATATATTCAGTGGCGCTTTCAAGTTCTTCATAGTCAAAATTCTCCTTGGCATCAGTAAAGAATCTTTTTGAAAACTTAAGTGTCTGAACATAATCTTCTTTTTCTAAAAAATATTGAATTAAATATTTCGATACACCTTTTCTTAGTTCATAGGTCTCTGAACGGTCCACAATATTTGAATACATTGCAATGGCAGTTTGAACTGGTTTTAAATCATCTCGATCTCTACTTTCCCTTAAAAGAGCATTTGCTTTTAAATACTCATTAAAAGTAAAGTTTGTGTCTTCACCATATTTTTGTGTATAAAGCTTAATTGACTTGTACATAAGTCCATACTTTGCTTTTTTGTAGAAATTAATAGAAAGCTGCATGTGTGCTTCTTTATCATCCTTTTCAAAATCTCTATCTGCTACTGGAAAAAAGAATTCTGGAGTTTTTCTTCTAAGATCTACTAATCTTTCTAAACGTGGAACACTAGGTTCATAATTCCAGATAAATGGAGCACCATAGCGATAATCTCTATGCGACTCAGGCTTTACTACCTTTTGGACACTTTTCTTTGGCTTAATACTAACAACTTTCGATCGCTTAACTGTTTTAGGTACAGTCTTAAGAGTCCTCTTTTTCGGAGTTTGAATTGAAGTTGCGACTGCTGAAGACTTAGTCTCAACCTTATCTTCCCATAGATCAATAAAATGCGCTTTTTCTCTCTCTTTATAGAAAGAGAAAACTTCAACATCTTTATTTAAATGGATATTGATTTGAAAAACATTATTACCTTCTCTAGGCATAATTTTTTCAACCTTAACAACCTTCTCATTCTTATCTAATGATCCAAGCTCTTTACTTAGCTTGCTATAGATATCATTATTCAATGTTTTTAAATAAATAATATTATTAATCTTAGAAACCTTTAAAAGACCGTTATCAGTAAAAAACTTTAACCTGTAATAATCAGAAGTACTCTCTGTCGAAAACATTTGAGCGAATGCAGCATTACATGTGATGCAAAGAAGAAGAAAAAAATTTAAGATGCTAGTTTTTTTCATCTGGTAGAAACTTCCTGTTTCAAAAATTAGAGTGTCAAATTCTCGTTAGTAAATTCATCCTAAAATCACTAACACATATAGTTTACCTCTTTTTGAAAAATTTAAAAGGAAATTTTTTCTCATTGGATATTTTTTCCGTATGATTTTTTGACACCGGCAAGCTTTATCTATTTACAGTGTCTTAGCTTCTTTTAGAATAGATATAATTAGTATCAAAATGACACTTTACCGAGTAAAAGAATCAACTTATGAAAAAATTCTTTTTAGTAATAACTTTAATAACACTCTACTCCTGCTCTTCAACACAAGACAAGAAGTCTGAGAGCTACGATTTAGTCATTAATGAAAGTATTTCCAATTGGGAAGAAATTGAAAAAGATCTAGCAGATCATGCTTACAAAAATTCAAAGACACAAAGTCTTCTTATTATTAATAGCCAATGTCGAAAGTACAACAACACAAAATTGAAAAATATGTACTTCGATCTCTTTCCTTCAACAGGTGACACAAGAGTCATAAGTGAAGAGTACCTGAAGCTACATAATCGCGATGCTTTAAAGGTAAGTTCAGTAACTTCTGCAGATGGAGTTGAAAGATTTTTAACAGTGGTTCTTTTTAAACGAAATCGCTGTACTTACGATTTCATTTTAATCTCTGAAAATAAAACATATCTCGACGCTGATACTAGTACTGTTATAAACATTATTAAAGGGATTAGCTTTAATGACTAATCTTCAAAAGAAAATTACAAAATCTCTATACGATATTGGCGAAATTTATCAACTTTTTCAATCAGTAATCGTTTGCAGCTTTAGTCGACCATTTTACTTTAATAGACTAACTGAGCAGTTTAAAGCAATTGGACTTGGCTCTCTCTCTATAACAATTGTTATTGGCCTTGCAATAGGACTAGTAATGACTCTTAACTTTGGGTATGGACTTAAGAAGTTTGGAGGGGTTCTCTATGTACCAGCAGTTGTTTCATTATCAATTGCCAGAGAGATGGCCCCTTTATTTACCTCTTTACTAGTTGCAGGAAGAGTTGGGTCTGGAATAGCTGCCGAAATTGGTGCAATGAATGTTACTCAACAAGTCGATGCCTTACGTGCACTAGGGACTGATCCTGTAAGAGTATTAGTTGTTCCAAGATTTTGGGCCGCTATAGTATCACTTCCCCTACTTTCGAGTCTCTCATGTGCCCTTGGTGTCCTCGGTGGTCTCATTGTCTGTATGCATGAATTTGATATTTCTCCAGGATTTTACTTCAATAAAGTATTTTCAACTGTAAAGATTCATGACTACTTATCTGGACTAGTAAAGGCAATGATATTCGGTGGTATTATTTCAATTATGGGATGTTATCGTAGTTTTAAAACAACAGGTGGAACAAAAGGTGTCGGAGTTAGTACAACTTGGGTCGTCGTTGTTTCTTCAATTGCAATCTTAATCACTGATTTTTTTATTAGTAAGATATTTTTGATCTTCTGGGGTACATAAGTTTGGAAATATTAAAACTTAATAATATTCATAAAGCCTTTGGATCGAACAATATTCATAATGGAGTGTGCTTAAAACTTAAAGAAAATAGCAAACTTGGGCTACTCGGTTCATCAGGGACTGGAAAGTCGGTTCTACTAAGATCGATTATTGGTCTTGAATATATCGATCAAGGTAAAATATTTTTTAAGGGAAAGCGTATCGACAATCTCTCAGAAAAAGAGATGTCGAAAATAAGAACACAAATTTCTTATGCATTTCAATCTGGTGCACTATTCGATAGTATGAACGTTTTTGAAAATTTAGCGTTCCCGCTGTTCGAACATACAGATTATACATTAAAAGAAATCCAAGAAAAAGTTGAAGAAATTCTTGAATTAGTTGATCTATGTGACTCTATTTACAAAATGCCTTCTGATCTCTCTGGCGGTATGCAAAAACGAGTAGGAATGGCAAGATCAATGATATTAAACCCGGACATTGTTCTCTATGACGAGCCAACAGCGGGACTTGATCCAACAAACACGGTTAATGTCGTAAATGTCATGAAAAAATTCTCACAAAGAGGTGTTACAAGTATTTTTGTTACACATGATATTCCCTCTGCAATCGAGTTCTGTGACAGAATCATTATTTTAGATAAAGGCAAAATTGTTTTTGATGGTACGACCCATGATTTTAGTACTTCAGACTCAGACATAGTAAAAAAATTTTTAATAACAGAAGGCTTTCAAAATGCAAGTACGTCCTCATGAATTAAAAAATATCATTTATACAGGGATATTCGTAAGTGTTCTTCTTATACTCACGTCAGTTTCTATATTCTTTCTTGGAAAAGAAAACTCTGTCTTTGAACAAAAGATAAATCTCTTTGTTCTAGTTGAGAATGCTCAAAATTTAAAGAATGGAGCTTTCATTCAATTCAAAGGGATCAAAATTGGAACGGTTACAGAAATAAGTGTAAAAGACCTTCAAACAATTCAAATTAAATTAAACGTTAGAAAAGATATGCAGAAATGGATTAAAAAAGATTCATATATCACATTTCGCACAGAAGGGGTTTTGGGTGATAAATTTCTCGAAATCCTTGGAGGGACTGATAGTAGCCCAACAATTGCTGAAAACAATGTCATCGAAGTAAAACTTGGACCAGACTTAAAGAAATTTATTTCAAAAGGTGAGAATATAATTGTTACAGCAACAAGAGTACTCGTTAAGCTCGATGGTATTCTCTCTGCGATTGAACCTGAAAAGTTAAGCAGCACACTGAACAATATCAATACAACATCTGAACAGAGCAAAAAACTATTTTCAGCCATTGATCCAAAAGATATTAAAGAATTAAAATATGCATTAAGAGATGTAAGATCTGCGATGAAGAGTGTTAATAAAATTACAGGACAAATTGAAACTGGTCCAGGAGCTGCACACTCATTCATATACGACACAACGACTCATCAGCAAGTTAAGGAACTTCTTGGTGGAGCGAATCGATCAAAGGTCTTAAAATATTTCTTAAGAGAATCTGTTAAAGAAGATTAAAAAAAAGGAGCTTTATAAGCTCCTTTGTTATTGTCGTTGATAATGTTCAACAATATTTTTCTTTTTCATTTTTTCTATTAATGTCGTTCGGTTCATCTGTAAAAGCTTTGAGGCCTGATTTTTATTGCCACCAGTTTTTTCAAGAGCCTGCTTAATTAGTGACTCTTCCAATTCAGATAGAAACTGCTTTAAATTTAAGCCATCGTCAGGAAGAGCGATAACCTCTTCTTCCCTAACAACTCTGTGATTCGAAAGAGCTAATATTTTTGGAGGAAGATCTTCAACTTCTATAACTCCTCCTCCTTTTAAAATAACTAGTCTTTCAATTAAGTTTTCTAACTCTCTTACATTTCCAGGCCATTCATAATTCATAAGAATCTCTAAGACCTGGTCGTTAAAATTAATTGCATTTCTTCCATCGGCACTAACAAAACGAGACAGAAAGTATGTAATTAATAATGGGATATCCTCCCTCCTCTCTTTTAGTGCAGGGATTTTTATAGGAATAACATTTAATCGATAAAATAAATCTTCTCTAAAATTACCATCTGCTACAGACTTTTCAAGATCACGGTGAGTCGCCGTTACAATTCTAACATTGATTGGAATTGCATTTGTTGAACCGACTCTTTCAATTTCTCTATTTTGTAAAACTCTTAAAAGCTTTACCTGTAGAAGCAATGGCATATCACCAATTTCATCAAGAAAGATTGTGCCTTGATCTGCAACTTCAAATCGACCTAATCTTTGAGAGATAGCACCAGTAAAGGCACCTTTTTCATGACCAAAAAGCTCACTTTCAAGAAGATCTCCAGGAATTGCCCCACAGTTTACAGATACTAGAGTCTCACTATTACGAATTGATAACTCATGAATTGCTCTAGATACAAGCTCTTTTCCTGTCCCAGAAGGTCCGCCGATAAGAACTGTAGAGTCTGAACTTGCAACTTTTTTAATTCTTTCAAAGATTCGTTTCATAGCCTTAGAGCGACCAATCATACCACAAAAAATATCATCTTCATTTGGTGACTCGAGTTTTACTTTCGTCACTGTCTTTTTAACATTTGAAGAAGGGTTAAAAAGATTAGGATTAACATTCATTTTTTGCGACATTACACGAACTAAAAGGTCCTTCAAAATAGAGAGCTCAAATGGCTTTGTTAAATAATGAAAGACACCTTTTTTAGTTGCTGCTATCGCCGTCTCAATTGAAGCAAAGCCAGTCATAGCAATACTTGTAAAATTGAACTTTCTCTCTTTCAGAAGGTCTAAGAGGTAAAGACCATCATTTGTTGAGTTTTCAAAACTAATATCTGTAATTAAGCAGAACTGTTTTGAACGATCACCGTAGTTATCAAGGTATTCAAGAAGCTCATTTGGACCTTCAAAGCACTTAAGCTCTAAGCCCATTTTCTTACTAAGAAATAAATGAATACTCTTAGAAAGTAGTTTGTCATCTTCTACCAAGAAAATTTCAGGAATCTCATTTACATAATTCTCATGATTAGAACTTTCCATGTCCTGATCGAATGAGTCATTTAAAAAGTTTAAGTCATTCATTTGTCTTAGTCCCCCAAGGGCCATTAAAGGCAAGGAAATCGTATCGAAAAACATAGGTGAGTGTCAAATAATCGACACTGGTTATTTTCTTCCTGTCTCGTGTTAAATGCTTGTAATAACGAGATTAATCTCTAAAAATTTCTTACGGCTTCAAGAAAATACTG
>CAWUIU010000059.1:0-12059 GCA_963922285.1 uncultured Oligoflexia bacterium
ATAGTGGAAAGAACATGGACGTTTCGTTAATCAGTAAAAGAATTACTACCGACTTCATCAATTTTGCCAACTTCCTAGTTGAAGATGAACTACAGGCAAATCAATTAATTATTGATGTTTTTCAATCTTTATTAGTTGATTCACCAAATACAATTCGCCAAATTGATCTCATGCAATCAAAGACTGTCTTTTTTAAAAGAATATTTCTCTTGGCTACAAAGCGCAGGAATCACTTTAAAATTGATTCTAATCTTGATCTCACTGGAAGAGCAGCATTTTACCTCTCTTATGTTGAGAAGATGAGTTTTCGTGATATTTCGATCATAACAAGATCATTTCAAAATGAATTAGTTGCAAAAATAGTTTCAACGAGGAAGAAGTTATTAGGAGTAGAAGTACAAGGGAGAGCGATTTAATGGAAGGACAAGTGGAAGTTAATAGTGAAGTTACAAGACAAGCTTTTAATCATGTAGCTTGTATTCATGCTCGAAGTTTAGACCTTGAAAAAGTAAAACAAAATTTAAATTTGAAAGATCATGTAAAGTCATGTGTATCATGCCAAGATAAACTTCGTTTATTAAAAAATGAGCAAAATCTACTCGACAGAGAAATCTTAAAGCATTCGGTGTCATTTGATAGTCGAAGAGAGCTTGAAGCCGAGATCAGAAATCTTATAAAAACCTTTGAAGTCGATCAAAGAGAAAAAGAGATGATTCAAAGAAGAAAGCAGCTTCTTTCTTTTTCAAAAGTTAATACCCTTTCATTTGCGAAACAAATTCTTTCTCCTGTGAATCTCTTTTTTCTAATCGTTGGTGTTTCTTTTTATTTAATTGCTTAGATGAATCGTCAAAGAGATTTAATCGAATCATATATCCCGTCTAATCCAAAGTTTGTTATCCTTGGAACCATGTGTGCTCTAAATGCTAGAGAGATAAATGGTGTTCTGCCAGAAGGGGACTTCTTCTACTATAACGATAATCGTAATCACTTTTGGAAAATTCTTCAGTATATTCTTGAGTCTCAAAATGAGCCGATTAGAATGACTGTCAAGGATAAAAAAGCATTTCTAAAAAGGCATCGAATAGGTATACAAAATTTAGTCCATGAGATTGAAACTTCAACTAACGACAAACTAGACCCTTCCGACACAGTTTTATTTGACTGTCAAAAGAGGGGACAAATTAAGTTTAAGGAGCTGGATGACTTATCAAAGAAGAGACTCAGAAAAACACACCTTTTTTTTACTTGTCGCCATAAGAAAGGTATTCAGTTACTTCTTGAGGGATTTTGCGCACAAAATAATCTGGGGCAAGATCTCATCGAGAGAACTCACTTTTTAAAAACACCAACAAGGTGCAATCCGTATAAGCGTAGCCAAGAATGGCTAGAAGAAATGTCAGAATTTATTGAGCTAAATTAGTTTAGGTTAAGTTGAAAATAGGCCGTATATTTTCCTTTCTCATCTCTTAGAGACTTTGCAATATTCGGAATCTTAACCATTTTAGATAATGATTTTTCAAAAATTTCGTGGACATCATCATTAACTGAAGAATTTAATATTTTCACAACTTCAGCGTTTCCTTCACTATCATAGTGAATAACAGCTTTTAAAAGCTTTGGTGGGTGACTTCTTAGAGTATCCTTCAAGTATGGCTTATTGATGATAGCATCATTAACAGAAGTATGAATTGAAGTAATATATTTTACAGCAACTCTTTTGAAAAATGAATAAAAGACCTTTTCAAGTTCGTTTAGTTCTTTTTGCTTGAGACCTTTTGGTGCTTCAAATTTCATATTGTAATTAAGATGATTAAGTAGAGGATTTTCATCAGTCTTAATTTGTTGAGCTTCGGCCATAATTTGTTTTTGTGCATAATTGATACGAGCTTTGGTGAGCTTTTTTAAGTTTTCGTTATTCTTCTCATCAACTTTCTTTATAGCCGAGAGTCTTGCCTGTACAAGATCAGACATGTTAGCTTGTGAGTCTACTTGAAATTGACTTAAAGAAGCTGATTTTTTCTTAAGCCCTTCTGACTTTTTAGATGGAGTAGCGATATACTCTTTTTTCTTAGAGTTCTTCTTACCAATTTGTCGGATTTTAGGTCCATCTTTTAGTTTGAGGTCGATTCTTTGTTCTTGTTTATTTGTTACCTTAAAACTTGGCTGGTAAGTAAGAAAAGCAGCACCAATATGTAGCATTGTACAAATCATGAATATGAGAAAATTGATCGTTTTAGTGTGATAACTCATATGTACCTATTTTGACGTTAAAAACACGCCTTGTTAAGGCAAAATTTTACCATCATTTATACTCAGTACCTAAAAGTGTAAAATTTTTATAGGACCAAGGAGTGGTCTCGATTCTATCGAATTTTCAAGGACTTATGAATATGAATTTCAAGGCAATGAATGTATTTTCTAAAACAAGAGGTTGGTTACTGGCTGTATCATGTGTTGGTATAATGGTAGTTGGCAAGTTTTATGGGCATAATAGTTCGATATTACAAGAGTTAATGCAATTCAGTAATGCTTTGGAGATATGTTCAGCAAGAGTCGGCCAGTCTTATACAGCTTCAATGTTAGCGGATAATAACTCAATTTATATGGATAGTAACTTCACAGGAGCTACGGAAGAGTGTTTTGCTGATATTGTTGGCCTTACAGAAGAGTCAAAGACTCTTGGACAATCTGGTCTCAAGAAGATTAATGCTCTAGCAAGTTCAACACATTGGTTTCATGAATCCCTAAGATCTTCTGGTTCAGCATTTTCAGCAAAAGAGCAGGATGTAACAGGTAAGGTACAATCTAAGTATGGAGACTTTGAAACTTCTCGAGATAGTTTTGGAGAAGTGATTGCTCTTCGTTCAGACAAGGTAAATGAGAGAATATCAGACCTTTCTCTTTCTCTTATCTTTTTAATGAGTGTTATCTTTATTGCAGGATTTATTGAAGTTATGACGAGAAGAGCTTATGGACGTGCCCGTAAAGAAATTGAAGAAGAAGCACTATCTGAATTGCTAAGTGATGATCATACCACAGCTAATAAGGTGGAAGGAATTATCTCTGGCGCATTAAAGCTTAATCAAATGGCACATTGTGAAAAGTTATTATCAACCTATCGGCAAAATGTATTTGTTTCTAAGGAAGAAGGAAAGGAGCATAAGACTCCCGTTGGTGTTGCAATGGGTTCGCAGGAAGAAATTGATCAAGTTGCTAATCAAGTTTGGAATGAGTCTGAATCATCAAGTTTTGCTGAAGATATCGAGAAGTTAAAAGCCGTATCTCGTTACAGTCCTGATGAGGAAGTTCTTCAATCTGAAATTGAAGCAACAATGTCTAAGATAATTGAACATACTTCAACTAGAATTGCGAGTGAAGGAATTGTACTTGAGACACAATTTGACAACGCAAATATCTTTGCAGAGGAAGAATCTCTTGAGCAAGCATTGTACTATATTATTAATACTGGAATTATAAACGCTGCAAGCTCAATAGATAAAAAGCTTACACTAAAAGGTAAGTCACTAGGTTCAGTATATAATTTTGAAGTTCTCTCTTCAGGAACAATTAACAGTGCAGAAGATAGTTCGTTAATGATTGCTAAAGAAATCGCAAAAGACTCAAATGGTCGTGTCGAAGTTTCTAATATCTATGAGAATAAAGAAATTGTAGGACTAAAAGCTCGTCTTATTCTTAAGACTTCAAGTCGCTTAAAAGTTGTTACGACTCAACCAAAAGAAGTTCAAAGAGAAGCTACAGTTAGAAGACTTGAAAGAGGAACTAAAAAAGAGATAATGCAAAGATTAAGTATTCAATAATTTATAAATAAGGCATGTCTAATTATTGGACATGCTTTTCTTATTTTCAAATAAGTCTATATTCCATACTAATTCCACCATAATGTTCTTAAGACAATCATAGGAGAATTATATGAAAGTAGTATCTTACGTTTTAGTTATTTTATTATCTTTTGGAGCATTTGCTGATCAATGCGAAGTTATTACTGATCAACAAGCGAAGGGAGCTGAGTCTTTACTTAAAAAGGGTGACTCTTTGATTAGTTACTGTGAGCCATGTAATGATCCAATGTCGGGTATTGTTGAAGAATCAGAAAGTATTATCGTTGAAAGTGTCGTAATTCAAAATATAGGTGATGACAAAAACAATATTCTTATAAATGGTAAGATTTATGATCTTGCATACCTCTTCAAGCATAAGTATGGCGATGTTTACACAAATCTGTCAAAAATGGTTAAATGTCCTTCTGATTACGTATCTGCGATAAGAGAATTTAAATAATGAAAAGATTCATTTTATCTTTTCTGTTATTAACAAGTTCCATTTTTGCAAATGAGAGAAGCGTAAATATTTTACTCAATCGTGAAGCTTCTCTCTCTATAGTTGCCAAGGGATTATATATTGCTTCTCGTGATACAGAAGATTGTCGATCAACGAATAAGGTAACTAAGAATAAGAGTATAACAATTCTTAATACGTTAGTTACAGGGGATATTTTAAAAATGAACACAGAGTTAGGAGATGACTGTCAGAGTAAGCTTTCTGGTATTTCTCTATTCTTTAGTACTAAAGAACATCGTGCTTACAGCTCTAAGTACATTTCTCTAAAGAAAACAGGTCTAAAAAAGAACTATCATGTTAAATGTGAAGTTAATAAGAAGAGCCTTGCAACTAATAAAACTTTAAGTGGACTTTACTGTTCGGGGGACTTGATTAGTTTAGATGAACAATTAAGTGCAGCAATAAAAGTTTCACTAAATTAGAAAATTCTTTTCTTTGTCTCTATGAGATCGACTTCAGCTCTAACAATGTCCATAAATTGATGAAAGCATTCCTCTGAAAAACTTCCTGATAACATGATTTTTAAAAGATCATTAAACAGTAGATTGCTCTTGATAAAGAAATGATCAAAAAGAATGTCTCCAACCATATGACCTTGCATTCTGGCAAGGTTATAGATACCGAGAAGTCTAATTCCTTTAAGTTCACTTAGTACTTCTTCATTTTTTCGAAGAAGGTTTAATCCAACACGATACAACTTTTTCTTAGACTCTTTTGTCGATCGCGATTTAATCTGTATTTGGTAGTCCTTAAACATATTACACTTACGATAAGGGTTTATTAATTTAGAGCAAAAGTAGGCCATAATACATTGGAAAAAGAAGTAGACAAATATTTGATCTCTCTTTCCTTTAATGAGAACATGACTAGTTTTATAACCTAAGTTTTTGAGCTTGGTTTGAAAACAGTGTATTCCAGCTAGGTATGAAATTCTATTTATCGAATAATTAGGACAAAAGTATCTTCCAGTATTCAATATTAAAAAGCTTCGACTTCTCTTTATGAGGGAGTAGTAAAGATTTTCAATTCTAGAGTTCTTTATTTTTGATATGGATCGATCAACTTGGCTCATTTTTATGTGATCATAAAGATGAAAGTCCTCTAGGTCACTTTTAGAAATTTTAAATTTAAGTGTTTCATTTAAATGTTCTGCTATAAATAGAAAGTTTTCAGGAACATTTTCGGAGAAGTTGAGAGCACCATTTTCAATAAGATATTCGTGAATATCAAAATCTGGGTCCTCACTTAAGTGCTCATACCAATAAATCTGACTTTCGTACTTAAGCCAAGGTGCAGAAGTAATAATGACGAACTCTCTCGTATTAAATCTTAAGATTTTATCTTTTACATTCTTTTCAACTTTGGCTAGTTTCCAATATACCTCATCTAAGTTTTGATGGATAATTGTTTGGATAACATCTTTTTTTAAAAAATCTTCGACTTGTTTGGGGAGCTTGTTTTTAACGATATGATATTCACCAAAGAGCACAAGAATTTTTTTTTCGGGATTCTTTAAATGGTAATTTTTAATTATTTTAGCTGCTTCTTTATCTCTCTTTTTTAAACCGCCTTTAGTATTTAGTGCGATCAAGGGAATTCCACTTTTTTTGGCAAGTTCAAAAATACTACGGTAGAAAGTCCAAGGAAAGCGCCAGGATTCTGAATAGTTGATGGATTCTAAAAATTCTAACTCTGTTATATGTCCTTTGAGAAAGTAATCGATAAAAACTTGATGATCTTTATTCACAAGCTCAAGACCAATTGCAAACTCTCTTTTTGAGTTTTCGATAATTCTCATTATGCGAGAAAAATTACGTGAAGATTGATCAAATGTATGAAAGTCGCCAAGGTAAATAATGTCGGAATCATCGATTGAGCTTTTAAGCATAGCAATTGACGCGTTTTTAAACTTCTTTAGGGAGAGTTTATGTTGGTCTTTTTGGTACTGGATAAGTTCTTTAGACTTCTTACCCTCAAGTGTAGTGACTTTGTCTTTAAGGTACTTATAAATATTTCGATGAACATTGATAAGTGATTCTTGCAAGGTGACGATCTCCAAAAGTTATTTACTATTTAATTATAACTCTGCGCTTATAATATTCAATAGTTTATAAGAGATGTTAGTGGAGCGTTTTACTTAAATATTTCGGCAACAATGATTTCATTAATTGTCTTGGTGCATGAAGTAATAATCGACTTAATGTTTTGCTTTTCATTTCTGTTATCGTCAATGAGACTTTTAAGATCTTTTTGAAAAGGAACTCTCAGGTTTTGAATCGAGTTGTTAATAGGCGTACCAATCGAGTTTCCAAGAATGAAATTGATGAAGTGGAGTATTTCGAATTCTCCCCTTAGATTAAGAAGATGTTCTTCATTACTATATATTTTTAGTATAGAACCATCTTTTTCAGACCTTTCTAAAGATGTATAAGTCATGGCCTTGGCAAAGTCTGATTTAAGCTTAAATAATGGTTCGATGTATATATCTTCATTAGAGTCAAAAATCGTTCTTGTTTTAAGCTTAATAAGTGATTGAATCGTTCCTTGGTGCATATAATCTAAGTCTGAAATGGCATTAGTTGAACTTAAGTTTTCAAAATAGTCTAAGCACGTCACCTTGAAGTGAGAAAGCAGGCAGCTTATGTGCCAAGGAAAGTCAGTTTTTAGATGATTGATTTCAAGCGAAACTTCTTTAAAGCTGTCTTCGACTTGCGCATAAGCCTTGGAAGAAAGTTCTTCTTTTTCAATATTAAGTAAATTGAAAGCATTGTGATAAATTTGCGGTAATACTTTTGTGTCACTAAAAAATTTTGGAATAAGCATTGCAGCTAGCTTTGACTTAGCTTTTTTAAAGCTTCCATTAAACGTTAGCTGAATAATTTGTTTACCAACATCAGTCTCAAAGAATTCTCTAAACAAGTTAATATTTATTTGAGACATCTTAGGAGTGAGTCCAAAGTATTGATAATAAGCATGGCCGTATTCTTCCATTTTTGCTTTGAGTAGAGAGTATGTCGTAATTTCTAATTTAACATCATTTTCATCAGAAAAGTTTACGATGAGAAGATATGGGTATCTTTGACTTTCTCTCGTTCTTATTCCTAGTAAGCTCGTTGCGGATTGTTGATCTTGCTTAGCAAGAGTTTCAACGATAAAGAATTGATCAAAGGGAATACAAGACTTCGTTAATTTTTTAAAATAATTAGGGTGAGTAATACTACTAGTCTCTGAAGAGTGGCTAAGCAGCTTCCCATTAATTATCGCATCTTGATGAAATTCAAAAGAAAGTCCAGCCTCGACTTCTTCTTGAAAAATTGGAGTATTTATTGTCTCTTGATCTGATATCAATCGATGAAAAGACATTCTTTGTAATTCAAATTTAGAGAATTGCATGAGTTGACCATTGAATGAAAAACTAAGACAAGACTCTTTCGAGAGAGACACGTTTTCAATATTTGGATTTTGCCAATTTGAAGAGATCATTCTCTTGCTGAAGACGTATAGGTATTTTGGGATCTCTCCTCTACCACAAAGGTTTTCAAAATTAAAACGGGCATGTAGCTTTAATTTTTTGAGTAGCCCTTGAACTCTTTCACTATGGCTTGGTACAAAGAGTTTTTGATTTGAAAATATGTAAAGATATCCATTGTTTGTTAATTTTTCACCTTCTTTTAAGATATTATTAACGAGTAGGTGATGAGGATTCTTCTTTGGTAAATTGAAAAAGTTATGAACAATTCTTTCATATGACTTTTGTTGTTCAGCTTGCTGGATATTAAAAATTGAAAATTGGCCAGCAGCATCTGTGTTTGGCTTATTGTTAATCTGCTTAAATAGAGTACAAATTAATGAAATCGGCTCATGGTTTTGAACTTCACTAAAGTAAACAAGAAAGTTAAGAAAATGCAGTTCTTGGCAATACTTTAAATAGTTTCCACCATTGAAGTCTTCCCCAATAAATTCTGGGCATATCACCTCAAACCACTTGTCCTTAGAGTTTGACTCTTGTGCAAGCCAGTGAGAAAGAGCAAAGGAGTTTATAAAGTCTCCCTGAAAAAGAGTTCTCGTACACTTTGGTTGTGAGCTAAAGTTGTAATAACCTTGATGGCTTTCTAGCCACTCTGGAATTTTAATAAGAAGATCATTAATAAATAAGCCAAAGCTTCTGTTGCTAATTGCATGTGAAAAATAATTGTTCTCTGAGCTCTTAGCGAGAATATTTAATTCATTAGGGATTTCGTAGTTCGTAATATTTAAAAATTCATTTAAACCAATTGTTGATAAAAGTTCTGCAAAACTTTCAATTTTTTCTTCATACTCGTGGCTCGGTCTAAACCAACTGTATTCATTCTTACTTAGTGAGTCACACGATAATTCTGTCGAACTTGTTCTTCTAAAGATCATTGAAATTGTGTGATCTGGATTAAGTAGTTCGTTTGCCGTTATTTTTCGACCAAGTTGGCTGTAGAGTAGACAAACGAGTCTAAGCTTTAGGAGATATATATTGACGGCTCTAAGCGCATAAATTTTTAAAAATTTATTTATAGGTTCATTGTATGGAGATTGTTCTTCTAGGAAATGTTCCCAGAAAACATTTGAATCTTTAATAAACGTAATATTAAGTTGTTCACTTTTTGCAAATGATAAGAATTCATTAAAAACATGATTTCTTAAACTCTTATTTCTGGCAGGAAAAGTTCTTTGGATTTTAAGAGCTTCTTTTAAAAGGTCTTTAACCTTTGTTTTAAGTTCAAGTCCGTTTTGAGTAACAAGGCTCTGACCCTTCCATTCTGGAACGATAAAGTTCTGTATACTGAAATCTTTTGAACTATATTGTTCAAATGAATCTACAGTATTCATTAGTTCATTCAAAGGCGTGCGAGCCTTTTCCTGTCCTAACCAATCTGATGGTAAGAACTTATTTTTGCTTCCCATATTCTCCGTCGAGATGTTTTCGTTTTCGTTGTTATGTTGAGGGGGCAAATATATAAAAAAAGAGACTAAAAGTCATTCAAAATATCCGTGGATAACTTGTGAATAAGTCCTAAGTACTTATTATTATTGGCAAGAAAATCTTAAAGAATCTAACTTTTAATCCGATAAATAATTAAGATATTAATATCCCTTTTTTTGTTTAGGGACCTCCAAAGAGGACAGCATGGAAGATAAAGAATTAGAAGAAGCACTAGCAGCAAGCATCGATGAAAGCTTTAACAAGTCTGAACTTGATGACATCATGAATGAAATTGAAAATTTAGAAAAAGAGTTTAGCGAAGAAAAATCTAGCGCAACTCCAGGTGATCTTGCACTAGATACAGCTAAGGATAATACTTTGCAAAAAGTAATTGATGAGGAAGTTGCAAATGCAGTTTCTGAAGATGTTGCTCCAGAGTCTGTTGCACAAGCACCAGCAGAAGTAGCGACCCAAGATCTTATTGACCAGGCATTTGCAGAAGCTGCACCAGCAGTTGCTGTTGAGGAGCCAGTAGCTGTTGAGGAACCAATTATTGAAGAAGCTCCAATTGCTGAGGAAATCAATACGATCGAAGAAGCTGTTGAAGCGACAATGGCAGATGCGGAAGAATTTGAAACTCCTGTTGCTGAAGAAGAAACTGAAACGCCAATGGCCGAAGCGGTGGAAGAAGATGATGATGAAGTGGCATTCTCTGCAGAAGAGCTTGCTGATATCGCAGGTGATTTTGGTGATGAAGAAGCAGTCGCTGAAGAATCAAATGTTGTCCCAATGGCAACAGCTACTCCAGCTGCTGGTAGCTCGGGAGTCGACTTTTCAGCTAGTGGAAATATGGATTTAAGTATTAATTTGAGTATTGCTGGACAGACTGCTCACTTAAAAGTAGAAAATGGGGGACTTGCAGTACACTTAAATGGTGTTGAGTTATCAATCAGTGAAGACACTGGTTGTACTGTTAAGATGGCCGGTGGTGTACAGTTCACGGTACCACTTAATGCTGGAGATACTGCCAAAAAAGCTGCTTAGTTAGGTAATTAAATGAGTATTCAAATATTAGGTGGGCATGCCAAAGGGCATGCCCTTTTTGTTCCAAAAGGTCATACCATAAGACCAACCTCCGTCATGCTAAGAAGAAAGTTCTTTGATGCACACCAATTCTTTGATGGAGTATTTATTGACTTATGTGCAGGAACCGGAGCGATGGGGTTAGAGGCTCTTTCTCGAGGAGCATCTAAGGTATATTTGAATGAGCTTCAGCCAAAGGTTTTTCAACTCTTGAAGAAGAATGTTAGTGGAATGAACAAATATTTGTTAAATAATGTCGAGGTGACAAAAGGTGATGCGCTCAAGGTACTAAGTATTTTAAAGGGCCATTATTTAAATGATGATAATGCCTTTTTCTTTTTTGACCCACCATATGAAATGATTAATCACTATAAAAAGTTTCTTTCTGAATTTAAGCAAGGGCATAAATGTCAATTGTGGATTGAGTCTGATCGACAAAAGGGGATTAAGAAAGAGGATGTTGAAAAGCATGGTTTTAATATTATAAAAGAGTATCGTCAGGGCACGAGTTTCATCCTGAGAGTCCAGGCGATAGTAGATTAAAATAGTCCGTCTTATTGTTCTTTTCATCCTTATTTTAAATCATGTAAAATTTCAATGTCATTTCCTATCAGGAGTCTCATTTGAAGCGAGCAATATATGCTGGAAGTTTTGATCCGTTTACTAACGGACATAAGCACATTCTTTTACGTGCCCTCAATCTTTTTGATGAAGTCACACTTCTTGTTGGGAAAAGTCCATCAAAGAAGACACTTTTCACAGCAAGAGAAAGAGTCGAAATGTTGAGAGAAGAATTCAAAGACTATGAAAATGTGAAGGTTGACTTTTTTCAAGGACTTCTCGTTGATTATGCAAAACATAACAGTATTAATGTATTGATTAGAGGTTTGAGACCAACAGGTGACTTTGAAAGTGAATTTCAGATGGCATCTATGAATAAAAAATTATTTCCAGAAATTGAAACTGTTTTTCTGATGACAGAAGGGGAGAATTACTACTTATCTAGTTCTCTCGTTAAAGAAATATATAAGCATGGAACAGATATTAAATCATTTGTCCCAGATGTTGTTTTAGATTGGTTAGATAAAAAAGGAAGAGATGCAATATGACAATTTCAAAGAGGGCGCAATCATTATCAGAAAGTGTAACTTTAAAATTAAACGCCCTTGCTGTGAAAATGGCTTCCGAAGGGAAGAAGGTTTATAATTTAACTGCTGGCCAACTCCCATTTCGTCCGCCAAAGGCCATGGTTGAGGGAATCAGGGGAGAGTTAGACTTTTTAAGTAGCTTCCAGTATTCAGCTGTTGCAGGTGATCCAAAGTTACGAGAAAAATTTATCAATTATTTTCAAAGCTCAAGAAAAGTAAACCTTGAAAACCTCTCGACAGATATGAGTTGTATCATTGGAAATGGTGGGAAACATATCATTTCTAATTTTTTTGCTAGTGTTCTTGATGAAGGAGATGAAGTTATTCTGATTTCTCCTTACTGGGTTTCCTATCCAGAAATGATAGCGATGAGCGGGGGAGTTACTAAAGTAGTCGATACTTCTATTTATAATGCATTTGAGCCAACAATATCGGATATCGAAAAGCAGATTAACAATAAAACGAAAGTAATTGTAATAAATAGTCCAAATAATCCGACGGGAACTCACTATTCT
>CAWUIU010000060.1:0-12045 GCA_963922285.1 uncultured Oligoflexia bacterium
TACAATTTAGATTATCTTAAAACAAAAGTAACACCAATATAATGGATCAGTTTTAACTACTTTTTATTTTTATTAAACCAATTACTCCATGTTTCTAAAGCGCTTCTAGAGACTTGATTTTCATCTTTGAGTCCTGTATCTTTCCAAATCTTTGATAAATTGTCACTTCCTAGCGTGTCTGTCCAAAGAGTATCAAAGTCATGAGAACTAAACCAAATAATTGCTTCCATATTCAAAGCATTAGCTTCTGTAAACATTTTAGTTAAATAGTTAGCTTGATAGGTTTCATTGCTTGAAACATTCAAACTATAAGCAGAGACATTTAAGTCTTCACCTATCCACCCAGTCTCTACAATAGCATATGGTTTGCCAGGAGCGATTGTCCTTATCTGAGAAAGCCACTGAGAAGGCAAATTGTCTGGATTACCTTTATCTGTATGACTATAGAAAGCATAAGCATATGTACTAATTCCAACAATATCGACATAATTCTTTATTTTTGAAAATCCATTAGTTACAGTTTTCATTGCACTTGTCTCTGGTGTCTTGAGCGCAATTGATGCCATTAGTTTTAAATTTGGATAATAGGCTTTTATCGTCGTATAAACTTGTTGAGCAAAGTTTTTAAACTCATTAAACTTACTAGCATCATTGATCATCAAATCACTTACCTCTGGAGCATAATTAAAGTAAGTTGGTTTAAATCTAGAAATAAGCTCTAGGGAGAAGTTTATATATGAAGTGATAACTTCAGAATCATCAAAACTTTTTGTATCCCAAGGTGAAACTCTTGCCATATTTGCGGAAGTCCCCCAAAAATCAGTTAAGTCATTTCTAGCTGAATTGAGTGAATCGATTGCGAGATAGATAGTTTTATCATTATTGGTTTTATTAATTCTATTGTTGATTTCATTTTGAATATTATTTTCGTAATTAGAATAGTTTGGAAATGTAGATGCATCATCAAAGGGTATTCCCTGCTGAAAGTGATGAGCGATTAAATCCCCATTATTATTAATAAAAGTATAGACTTCATTTTCAGCAGAAGAACTAGCCTCATATAACCATGGAGTAAAACCCATATAAAAGGATCTTGTCTTGCTATCCTGGGAAGAATCATTTCCAACAATAGTATCCTCTTCTACACCACATGAAAGAAGTATACTGAAGAATGTAATGAACAAAATCCTCATAAACAAATTTTACTTGTGTCACTTTCTTAATGCAAGAGATTAAACAAAATATCGACTTACAGGGTCACTTATAGTTGTTGAAGTTGGATCAGTTTGCGATCCTTGAACAATTAAACTGAGGGAGTCGAATACTGACGTAATACATATGTTGAATCTTAAACTTTGATTGACTTTAGAGTTTTAGAAAGATTAACGTAAGTATGTTTAGGGAATTTTTCTATTAACTCTGTAATGGCTTCATTAACTTTGAACCTTTTCTTGTTGCTCTTTGCTTCAAACAGAATTTCAGTAAAGGCTTCAGAAATAATAAGAACTTTTGCTAACGGTGAAATATCGTCTTTATATGAGGTCGCAAATCCCATCCCATTTGTCGTTCCATGATGTTGTAGAACTATCTGTTCTACCCCGAGAGGAGTTTTTGGATATTGCTTTAAAATTTCCGCTGCATCTGCTGCATGAGAAACAACAACTTCTTTATCTTTTTCACAGAGTCGACTATCAAAAATCAACCCCTCTTCATACTCAAGGTCATCAAACTTCTTATAAACTGGGGTTAGCATCATATCATGAAAGAAGAGAACATATTTCAACTTTTCTTTATGTGTATCACCGCCCCACTCAACGTTATCTAAGATATGTGAGGCAACAACGCCTGCAATTATAGAATGAGAGTAAAGAAACCCCGATCGATTACTTGTTAACTCCAATACAATTGAACTTATCGAAGGTGTATCACTAATAACATCCATCATCACTTTCATACACTTATGAGAAAGTTCAATCACTTCTTGCGTAACCTCACCATTTTCAAAAACACGTTCGGCAATAGTCTCTATTCCCTGTTGAACGACATCGAGTTTTTGTTCACGAGGTGTGGACTTCTTAACTGAAGAAACTTTTTTAACAAGTACTTGGGTAACAAATTTTGCAAACTCAAATTTATAATTTGCAGGAATATACAAAGAGGTAACACTTTGATCGAGATAGTCTTTAACCTTTGGCCAGAGATTATCTCCTGCTCGATAAATCAAATGTAAATTGTCATTCTTCATGAGAAAAGTTTCGCAAGGAACAGTCTGCAATGAAAAAAACATTCGTAACGGCATAGGATAATAGTCAAGTGACTTAACCTTCATCATCGACTTAGCGGTTATACCAAGTCTCGAAGCGACAGCTTGGACTATATTTTTTACATTGTAAGGATCTTTGTATACGGTCATTTCATCAGTAAAGGAACCTTCACCACCAGCAACGATAAAAGGAATATCATAAAGAGCACTTTCTATTAATTCTTGGTAAATGATAAGTGCAATCTCATCTCCTGCTATTTTATCACCACAAATAACCAAATCTATCGGATTCTTAGGGTTTTCGATAAAGTCGATTGCTGCCTCAAGACTATCCTCAATATACACATCGATATGAGTATAAACCTTAAGGTTCACTGTATATAGTGAACTTAATACTTCATTATCTGTAATCAATAAAATACTAGACATCTAAGCTTACCTTTCTCTAATTTTATGATAAGTTTGAGGAAAAACAAGTAAGAATTAGAACAGAATTAAGTATCTGTAATTAAAAATGATTGATTACAAATATTAAAAACTTAGAGGAATCTATGAAATTTGATAAGCCAACCGTTAGAGGCATCATTCACAAAAGATATAAGAGATTTTTAGCAGATGTAGAATTACTCGAAGACTTTGGTGAACATATTAAAGGTGAGATAATTGTCGCCCATACTGCAAATACTGGCAGTATGAAGACTTGCTGGGAGCCAGGATGGGAAGTTCTCTTAAGTTATCATGATAATCCAAAGAGAAAGCTAAAATTCAGTCTTGAGATGACTCACAATGGTTCGACGTGGATTGGAGTCAACACCTCTCTCCCAAACCATATATCTAAAGATGCCGTACTTAATGGAAAAATAAAAGAGTTAAAAAAATATAAGAATGTTAAACCAGAAGTTAAGATTGGAAATAGTCGAATTGATCTTTTGTGCTTTAACGGAGAATCACATCTAAAAGCACAAGAGAAATGCTTTGTTGAAGTAAAAAATGTTACATTATTGGGAAAAAATAATACCGCTCTCTTTCCTGACTCCGTCTCAGAAAGAGGACAAAAGCATCTCAAAGAATTAATTCAAATTAACGATAGCGGTGTCGATAGCGCCATGCTCTACATTGTTCAAAGAGAAGACATCGATAAGTTCTCGCCAGCGGATAATATTGACTCCACCTATGGAGAACTTGTAAGAGAAGCTTATCAAAAAGGTGTCAAAATTTTAGCTTACCAGTGTTCAGTGAGCCCTGATGGTATCGAAGTTAAGAAGTCAATTCCAGTAAAACTAGATTAGTTCCGAGCTGTATCTCTTTGATAAGGAGACATAGAGCCATAGTAAGCTGCATTTTTGTCTTCTTCAACACGATATGGATTGTCACTACTAATAAGACCATCAAAATGTTCATTTTGATATAAATAGAATCCGCCTGTCGAAAGAACGACAAACAAGACTAAATAGAATAGTTGACTCGAAAATTTAAACATCCCTAAACCATTTCAAATTATACGAGTCCTATCGTCGGTTTTACAAAAAACTTTAATTATGTCGGCAATGAACTAACATAAGTATTTAAAACTACTAACTAATAGATACAATTGCATCTTGACATTGTTTAATGAGCTCTATATCACCCTTGATCAATCTGAATTCTAAAGACTTAGAAAAATATTTAGCGGCCCACTTTTCCTTCCTTGCGCCTTTAATGTCATACCGAGATAAAAATATATATTGTGTTCAAATCTTTGATGATTAGCACTTGGATGTTTTTCAATAAGATAGATAGCAAGTTGAAGCAAATCTTCTGATTTATTATACTTCTCGTAATAATAGTAAGAGACACCCATTCGATACATTAGCTCTATACTCTGTGCCCTTAAGCCATTTTCATGATAGTACTTATATGAGATCTTTAAATGCTCTATAGCATCTTCATGTTGATTTAAAATTCTTAAGAAATGTCCTGCAAATTTATGTAGCTGAGCCTTAGCTTCACCCTCTTCATCATTTATTAAAGAGAGAATATAATCTGTTCCCTTTCTTAAATCATCGTAATCCATGGGTTCTTCATGAAAAGAAAAGTTAAAAATAGTTCTCATATTGTAAGGTATATCAGAGATTTTTAAGATGCCTTACCTCGTGCATAGAATGCAATTAATTCTTTCAAAGACTTTAAATTTTTCTTTTCAATATCAGCAATAATTTGAGATTTTAGATCATTTAAAATTTTTGGTCCTTGATAGATAAAGCTAGTATAGATTTGTATGGAACGTCCTCCTCTTTTCCAATAATCAGTCAATTGATCGTAATTTTCAAAGCCACCAACACCAATAACTTCAATCTTACTTTCTCTCGTTTTCTCTAAAAGATAGTCTCGTATCCTTTTTGACCTTTCATAAAGTAGACGTCCAGAAATTCCTCCCTCACCTTTCTCTGGCATTACTGTGGTATTCGTTCCGATAATTCCTGTTACTTGATACTTTTGAGCGATATTTATAACATCATCAAGTGAACGCTCATCAATATCTGGAGCAATCTTTACAAAGAGGTCCACAACAGAGGGATCGTATTCTAAAGAGCTTAAAATTTTCTCAAGAGAGCCCTTTGTCTGATTCTCACGAAGGCCAGGAGTATTTGGAGAAGAAACATTAATCACGAGATAGTCACAATGATTTTTAAATTTATCGAATAGAATTTTATAATCAATGTAGGCGTTATCATTACTAGTATCTTTATTTTTTCCAATATTAACACCAATAGGCAGATCAATTTTGCTATAGCTATTTATAGTTGAATGAAGAAAATCACTTCCCTCATTATTAAAGCCCATTCGATTTCTCAAAGATTTCTCTTTGGTCAAACGAAAAAGCCGAGGCTTATCATTTCCAACTTGAGGTCGAGGAGTAACTGTTCCGACTTCAACTGCACCAAAACCTAAATCACTAAAAAAGGGAACGCTAACTCCATTCTTATCAAGGCCTGCAGCTAAGCCAATAGGAAATGGCCATGTATTGCGCCCTACCTTTAAAGAGAGATCGTACTTAGAACTCCTTTTAGGAAATAAAGAAGAAATTTGTGGGAATTTACTTGTGGAGAAAATTGTTAATTCATGAATTAGTTCCGGATCAATTTTAAAGGCCAGACTTTTAAATAAATTATAAATCATCTTTCTCTCTTACCTAATATAGCTGAACAAAATCACCTTCATGGACAGAACCACCAGAATGAAGAATTGCGACACTTGCATCAGGACCAACGAAGTCAATAATCTCAATGCTACCTTTAAGTTCCCCCTTAGAAGTACCAATCATTGCTCCAGTCTCAGGATCGAAAATTTCCACCCCCTCTGTTACAACTCTTAGTATGTCACCTATATTAATTCCAGAACTTCTTCCAGCATTTATATAAATTTTAGTTCCAACTATTTTAGCAACTCGTCCCACCCAATCAAGTTTTGCAGAAATACTTAAAATTCGCGGAATAGACTTTCTAATACCTACCTTAACAACATAACGTAGAAGGTTTCTTCGATACTCTAGCTTAGACTCACGATCGCTCATAAAAAAACGAAAACTATTATCATCCGCATATGAAGGAATAGTTTCAGTATAAATTTCTTTTCCAGAATTTACATCGTAAATCCTAATTTCAATCTTAGACTCTGAGTAGGACTTTGTTTGTCTAACAACACCTATTTCATCCGTTTTTTCACGGATTCTCGCATCGACAACACGACCAAAGACAACGAAATTAATTCCAGTCGACTTTGCCTTTCTCGTCATCTGAACGAGCTTAACTCCACCACCAGAATATATTTCTTTCGAGCTTCCAAAGATTCTTGATAACTTAGGATCGATAATGAACTGCCCAGACCTCGTAAGCTCTCTACGTAATTCTTCCGTTGCAGTTACTCCCAAATCTCTTCCACCATAAGGCGACTCGTTAAAAAATGGAAGAAGCGCAACCTTTTTCTTAACACCATTAAAGTGTTGTCTAGGAGCTTGTCTGGGTCTTTTTCCTCGCGAATTTCTTTGAATCACATCTAATGAACAAGACGATAGAAAAAAGAATAAAATACTTACAATTTTAAATGAGTATACCATGTTTAACCATTCACTTTTTAGCCACTTTCCTCTACTTTCTCAACATCTTCACTTTCGCCATCTTGGCCTTCATCTAATTGTAAACGGTTGATAATAAAAGAAAAAGGTAGATCATTTTGCCTGGATATTTTGACGTTCTTATCTAAGATGAACATCTTAAACTGATCAAGAATAGCAATAGCCTTCTCTTTCACACCAGTGTAATTTACTTTTAGTCGAACTTTCTTATCTGTGATTTCTTCAATCTCTGGATCAAAAAAGAAAATTACACCCTTATCTTTTAAAACTTTCGAAAATTTATAAATATCATTGAGGTTTTCCACATTATCGACAACTAACTCAAAATTCTTCTTCGTCTTAACATTTTCTTCGACAACTTTTCTAAAGTTTCCAACAACAGGAATGGCCATACGATATACATAACTTGCTAGACTGGAGCTAAATGAATGATCATCAACTCTGGTAAATTCACTTTCTGTTGGTGGGAAGTCAAAGTGTTTAACAATTTTTGAATTCTTTAAGTCTGTTACATAAGCTCCGCCCTTAAAGTGATAAGTGTAATTTTTTAAATTTTCATCAAAATCAATCTTCTTAATCTCAATAGCAATATTAACAAGAAGAGAATCATAGAATTTTGCAAAAGGGGTTTCAGAGTTAACAAGACCTGTTTCCTTATTTGCCTTCATCTGTGAGCGATACTCCTCGATCTCACTTAAAATTGTATTATCAGCAATGACAACCCCACCAGAAAAAGTATCTCCTAACATTTCCCCCATTTTTTTTTGCCATGAGCTACTGACGACATCAGTAAAGTCACTCTCTGTATTAACACCTAACTCAACCCAATTCGTATTTATCAATTTAAAGTGTGTCTTAATGTAAGCAGTAGTAAAGCTACGATAAGTTGAGACTCCTATAAAGCTATAATAAATCTCTGTTAATTTTGATCTATCAACAAGAGCATTTAGACGTATAAAGTGAGAATTACTAACGACTACTGACTTTGAAAGTTTTTCTACTGAGAACTTTTTAATAACTCGACCAAGTCTACCAAATGTTGCTTTTGACTTTAGTCTCTTGACTCTTAATTGAGTTTGATATTTTTCGAGATACTTTTTTGGTATCTCTTGCTCTTCATCTTTTTGATAGCGACTTCTTAACTTCGCTTCTATCTCTTTAAAGCTCTCCTCAAATTTCCCATTGTAATTCGTCCAAAAAGTTTCATGATCAAGATTCATTGCCTTAAGTTCAATATCAACAATTTTTTTAAATGCATTCGATCTTAATTGTTTTTTTATAAAAGAGAGATCGTCACCCTCTTTAGAAAAGAATTTTGCTTCACCAACAACTCTTTTTCCATGTGATAAAAAAGAAAAAGCACAAAGACTTATTAATAGTAGCTTCTTGTAATTCATATCCATCCTTAGAATATTTCATATAATCAAATAAGATTATAGCAATTTCAATTAGCTACTGCATCTTTTAATTGTCCATCAACGATGAATTTCACAGCATTTGAGTCAAATATTTCATTTACTTTTGCTGCTAATTGAGGTGTCGGATTGACTAAGAAGTCATCACCTAGAGGCATTCTTGCTCTACCATCATGACTCTCAAAGACCAGATGCATCGGAACACTTCCACGATAACTTAAAATTGTCTGCTTCAACTTATCAATTTGAAAAGGCTTTAAGTCATTCATTTCAACATTAATTCGCACAGAAGTAACTCGTCCTTCAGCTTCATCTTTTAATTTTTTAATTTTAGATGGAAAGAACTTACGAGGCTCTTCAGCAAGATTTACTTGGCCAGTAATAATTAATGGATCATCACTACTTAAAATTTCTTGGAACTCTGCAAATGTTTTTGGGAAAACAATACACTCAATTTTTCCCGTTAAATCCTCCAGGGTCGCAAAGCACATGCGATCACCTTTCTTGGTCATGATATCTCTTTTTTCAGTTATCATTCCCGTAAGAACCATGTCTCTCTTGCCCTGCCCATCAACATCATGAACATTACTAATTGGCATTGAAGCCATTTGCTCCATAATTCCCTGGAAGCGATCAAGTGGATGACCGGAAACATAGATCCCCATAAGTTCAGCCTCATAAAGAAGCTTCTCTCTATCATCCCAGTCATCAACATGATGAATATCAAGCATATCAGCTTGACTTGTTACACCTTCAGTTGACTCCCCCCCCATATCAAAGAGGTTTGATTGACCAATTTCTTTTTCTTGTTGCTTTTTTTGAGCATAGCTAACAATAAGTTCCATATTTTCTAGCATGGACTTACGATTCATATTTTTTTCAATTTCAGTAAACGCACCAACTTTTATAAGAGCTTCAATCACTCTCTTATTAACCGCTTTTAGATCAACTCTTTCACAGAACTCAACAAAGCTCGTAAATGGGCCTTTTTCAGTTCTCTCATGAACAATATTATCAACTGCTGCTTCACCGACACCTTTAATTGCACCCATTCCAAATCTTAGGTTCCCGTTAACAACATTAAAGAGCCAAAGTGATTCATTTACATCTGGAGCGAGAACTTCAACACCATATTTCTTAGCATCGTTAATATAGATCGTAACTTTATCTTTATTTGAAAGTTCAGTACTTAAAAGACCTGCAAAGAACTGAGCTGGATAGTAGTACTTTAAAAATGCTGTTTGATAAGAAATATATGAGTATGCAACAGCGTGTGACTTGTTAAAACCATATTCCGCAAAACTTGCCATAAGACTGTAGAGATCATCGGCCTTCTTCTCATCATAGCCACGTTCAACTGCACCCTTAACAAAGATTTCACGGTGCTCCTGAATAAGTTTAATCTTCTTCTTACCCATGGCCTTACGAAGAATATCTGCTTGCCCAAGAGAGTATCCAGCAAGAACCCTTGCAACGTTCATAACTTGCTCTTGGTAAATGATAATTCCATAAGTATCTTTTAAAAGAGGTTTTAAATCTTCGAACGGATAGGTTTCAGGCTTTCTTCCGTGTTTAATTTCAACGAACTCATCATGCATTCCTGATCCCATCGGACCTGGACGATAGAGAGCATTAATCGCGGTAATATCATCAATTGAATCTGGCTTAATTCTCTTACAAAGGTCAATCATCCCCGAAGATTCAAGCTGGAAAACACCTGTTGAGTGCCCTTCCCCGACAAATTTATAAACATCTTTGTCTTCGTAATCAATTTCTTCAATATCAAAATCTGGCACATGATCACGTTGAATAAATTTCGATGCGTAATCAATAACGGTTAGAGTTTTAAGTCCAAGGAAGTCAAATTTAACGAGACCGATTTGTTCACCAAAGTCTTTATCAAATTGAATAACCTTTTCACCTTTTGCCCCTTTAAAAAGCGGACAGTATTCAACGAGAGGTTCGTTGGTAATAACAACACCTGCCGCGTGAATACCTGCGTGTCGATAAAGTCCTTCGAGTCTTTTTGAAATCTTAAAGATTTGTCTAATCTTTTGATCAGTCTCAATTAGCTCTTGTAACTTTGGCTCCATCTCAATTGCTTTATCGAGAGTGATTCCAATTTCATCTGGAATTAACTTTGAGATCATATTTGCTTCAGCAAAAGTTAGATCGTAAACACGAGCAACATCTTTTACTACGGCCTTGGCCTGAAGCTTACCAAAGGTAATGATCTGACCAACTTTATCTTCCCCGTACTTTTGCGTTACGTATTCAATAACTTTTTGCCGACCACTTTGACAGAAGTCAACGTCGAAGTCAGGCATGGAAATACGTTCAGGGTTAATAAATCTCTCAAAGAGCAGATTATATGGAAGTGGATCAATATTGGTAATGAGCATGGCATAGGCAACAAGAGAGCCTGCCCCCGATCCACGTCCTGGACCAACAGGAATCCCGTTATCCTTTGACCACTGAATAAAATCAGCAACGATCAGGAAGTATCCAGGAAATCCCATCATATTGATCATATCAATTTCATATTGCAGACGCTCATAATATTGTGGCCTTAATTCACTCTCCCAATTACCTTGCGTAATAAGTTTTTTAAAGTGAGGCCCTTTAAATCTTTCTTCTAGGCCTTCTTTGGCAACTCTTTCAAAAAACTCTTCCGGCGTCTCTCCCGTATCAATCGGAAAGTCAGGAAGATGATAAATTTGGTTCCCTTTTTCATCAGTCCACTTAAGATCAACATTACATTTATCAGCAATCTCAAGAGTATTATCACAGGCTTCAGGAACGTAATGAAACTGCGCTCTCATTTCTTCAGGAGACTTATAATAGAATTCCTGCGTAGTCATACGCATTCGGTTCTCATCGGCGTAAGTCTTACCTGTCTGAATACATAGTAAAACTTCTTGCGCCTGAGCATCTTCTGGCGTCATATAATGCGAGTCATTTGTCGCAACTAATTTAATACCGTTTTTACGAGCGAAGTCGATTACTTTTTCATTAACAATTTTCTGCTCAGGAATTCCATTTTCTTGAATTTCAAGATAGAAATCATCTGGCCCAAAAACATCTCTTAGCTTTTCGATGGCACTAATGGCACGCTCATCTTGACCAGTGAAGAAGTTATAACCAACCTCACCTTTTAAACAAGCAGTCGTGCAAATTAGACCTTCAGAATGTTCCCTTAAGAGTTCAATATCAGCTCTTGGTTTATAGTAGAAACCTTCAAGGTATGCTTTTGATAAGAGTTTACATAGATTTTTATATCCAGTGTTATTCTTACAAAGAAGAATTAAATGGTGAATTTGTCTTGATGACTCTTCTGCATCTTGAGAACCAACAGTCTTTGCTCGCTTTGCCGAACGCCTATCGTGACGAGAACCAGGAGTAAAATATATTTCAGAACCAAGAATTGGCTTAATGCCTTCCTTCTTACAACGTTCGTAAAAGTCGATCGCACCAAACATATTCCCATGGTCAGTTTGGGCAATGGCCGGAACACCAAGTTCTTTAGCTCTTGGGATTAGGTCTTTTAATCTAATTGCACCATCAAGAAGTGAATACTGCGTGTGTAAATGTAGGTGAACAAAACTATCTGGATGTGTTTCAAGAAGAGACTTACTCTCTTTAACTTCAGGAGCATTCTGCTCAGAGTGATCGCTCATATTGTCCTCAAAAAAATACTGTGTGTGTCTATTATAAGTATCTCATATTAGAGACAATTTGGCATTCACTCCAAGCGTCAATTTCATGCTTTGAAAGAAGTTGAAAGAATATTTATGAGATTCTTCCTGCAACCATTTTATCTAACAGAGGTCCACTAATTTGAATAACAGCAGGTCTTGGTAACCCTTTGTTTTTAGATGGCCAATGACTCGTTAAGTCTTTAACAGACTTCGACTTTTCACCAGGGTGCTGAACACTCATAAAAAGTGTTTTGTGATCTGGCGTGAAAGTTAACCCTGTAAGCTCTGCATCATTTGGAGCCGAAGCAATTTGAAAAACTTTTCCGGCCTCTGATCCCGAAGTTGGGATATAGTAAAGTCCATTATTCTTAAACTTTTTATATGGTCCTTTATTCATTTTAGATCCAGAAATATCATTGGTTACCCAAAGGTTTCCGTTCTTATCGAAAATTAAATTATCTGGACATGTTAAGCCGGCCTCTTCTCCTCCTACTACAAAATCAGAGCTCGTAAAATCATTCGAAAGATAGTCTCCATTTGGATGAGATATTTTTA